>SKTQ01000311.1 GCA_007122505.1 Bacteroidales bacterium
ATAAAATCAGCTCAAACACGGATTGTTGTGATTGATAACTACGTGAATGAATACACGTTGCAATTTTTCTCAGATAAAAATAACAGTGTATCCATAAAAATTCACACCAAACAGCTTAACCAAAAACTCTTAATTGCAGCAGAAAAATTCAATCAACAATACGGTGGGCTCAACATAACAAAATTCGAAGACAGCCACGACAGATTCATCATCATTGATAACGAGGTATATCATATCGGAGCAAGCTTGAAAGATTTAGGGAAGAAATGGTTTGCATTTTCTAAACTGGGGCTGGAACCGGAAGTCATTTTATCGAGGATACCGGATGAACTTAAGAGGAATCAGTAAGGCTGAATATCAACCATATAGAATCTTTGCGTGCTTCGCGGGAAAAACTTTGCGGCCTTTGCGTGGAATTATTTTCCCTCGCAAAGACCGCAAAGATAAAAACACGCAAAAAGCGCAAAGAAGATAGTTGATAAAAAACCAATGAAATGACTGAAAACGAAATCTCTCATAAAGTAATTGGTGCAGCCATCGAGACAAACCGAAGCTTGCGGGGCAAAGAATACTTCCAATGATTTAATTACTTTTGCAGTCCGGAAATCCTGTTAAAAATGCTTCTCAGAAGTTCATACACCTAAAATCACATGACCAAAGTACTCAAGATCATTTTACGATCAGGCAAGGATGACGCCATAAAGCGTTTTCACCCCTGGGTTTTCAGCGGCGCCATCAAGAAAATGGATGGTCCGGCTGTGGAGGGAGCGCATGCCGAAGTATTTTCCAACAAAGATGAATACCTGGGCAGCGGCATCTACCAGGATGCAACCATTGCCCTGCGGCTGCTGGCATTTGCCCCCCAGCGTCCGGCCACTTTTGATTCCCGGTTCTGGCAGGAAAAGTTACGTAAAGCATGGGAGTTGCGAAGCCTTGCCGGCCTGACAGACAACCCGCAAACCAATGTTTACCGTCTCGTTCACGGAGAAGGGGATCATCTGCCGGGACTGATTATCGATCATTACAACGGGCATCTTGTGTTGCAGATCCATGCAACGGGCTTGTACCGCTTCATGGATGAAATCGCCGAAAGCCTGAAAACTATTTACGGCCCGCAGCTGAAAAGCATTTATGACAAGAGCCGGGAAACACTGCCTGCCTCTTTCTGGAGTGACAAAAAACCAAAAGAATTTCTTTATGGCGAAGCAGATAGCGTGGAGGTCACTGAAAATGGCCTGAAGTTTTTTGTGGACATTGAAAAAGGACAGAAAACCGGTTTTTTTATTGATCAGCGCGAAAACAGAAAACTCCTGATGAGCTATGCAAATGGAAAACGGGTGCTCAATACGTTTGCCTATACGGGCGGCTTTTCGGTTTATGCTTTGGAAGCAGGGGCTGCCGTTGTTGATTCGGTTGACAGTTCGGCACGGGCAATGAGCCTTTGTTCCCGGAATGTTCCGCTCAATGGCTTTCAGGATAAGCATCGAGCCATCACAGAAGACGTAATGGACTATCTCCGGACAACGGATCAGACATACGACGTAATCGTTCTGGACCCCCCTGCCTACGCCAAACATCAGCATGTGAAACACAAGGCTGTTCAGGGATATAAACGACTCAACCTGGAAGCTATAAAATCTATTGCACCCGGTGGTGTTATTTTTACATTCAGCTGCTCCCAGGTGGTGGACATGCGGCTATTCTACGCCACTGTTACATCTGCCGCGATACTGGCCGGTCGCCGCGTGCGCGCGCTGCACCAGCTAAACCAGCCAGCCGATCATCCCATCAATATGTTCCATCCGGAGGGGCATTATCTGAAAGGACTTGTTCTGGCCGTTGATTAAATCTCCGATGAGCGTAGAAAATACATACCGCAGCATCTGGAAAACAGCTTACCCCATCGTGGTGGGATTGATGGCCCAAAACCTTATGGTTGTCATCGACACGGCCTTCCTGGGCAGGCTGGGCGAAATTACCCTGGGTGCCTCAGCCATCGGCGGCATCTTCTACCTCTGCCTGGTGATGCTGGGCGCCGGCTTTGCCGTGGGTGTACAAATCGTGATCGGACGCCGCAACGGCGAAGGCAACAAAACCAGTATCGGAAAGGTATTTGATCATGCCATGTATTTCGTTATCGCCCTTGCAGGACTCCTGTTTCTTGTACTCACCTACCTTGCACCGGGCTTTCTTCAATGGTTCTTAAAGTCAGAAGATGTTCTGAGAGAAAGCCTCATTTACCTTGATTACCGGCGCTTTGGTTTTCTGTTCGGATTTATGGTGCTGATATTCAACAGCTTTTACGTCGGCATTACACGTACGCACATCCTCATTGCCAGTACTTCCCTAATGGCAACGGTGAATATTGCACTCGACTATGTGTTGATCTTTGGCAACTTTGGTGCTCCAGCTATGGGCATAGCAGGGGCAGCCATGGCAACAAATATTGCTGAAGCCGGCACTTTTCTCTTCTTTGTGCTTTGGTCAGTAAAAAACAAAACTTTGCCCAACTACCAGCTTATGCAGTTCCACAAACCCAACCGCCTGCAATATAAACCAATACTTAAAGTGGCTGTACCGGTTATGTTCCAGTACTTTTTCTCCTTCTCTGCCTGGTTTGTGTTTTTCCTGGTGATTGAACAAATTGGAGAAACAGAACTTGCTGCATCCAACATCACCAGAAGCTTCTACATGCTGCTGATGATCCCGGTGTGGGGATTGAGTTCTGCCACCAATACCCTTGTCAGCAATATTATCGGACAAGGCCGCAGCCATGAAGTGATTCCCCTGATCAGGAAAGTGCTGATCATTGCCCTGCTGTCAACCATCGTAATCGTCCAGGTTAACCTGTTTATTCCAGGGCACATTGCCTCATTCTTTACCGACGAACAGCACCTTATCGATGCCACCATACCCTTGCTGCGGGTCATTTCTCTCGCCCTTTTTGCCTTTGCATTTGGCATGATCATTTTTAGCGGGTTGTCGGGTACCGGCAAAACATTGGTTGCACTAGTCATCGAAATATTCAGCATCATCTTTTACCTGGTTTCTGCCTTCGTTCTTGCTGTATACTTCCAAGGACCGGCAGCGCTGGTGTGGTCAGTAGAAGTGATCTATTTTACCATTATGGGTCTTGGATCATTGGCCTATCTCAGAACCGGAAAATGGAAAGTTTATAAATTTTGATGGGATAAGGATCCGGTTCTGCGTATTAACAGGCTGCCAGCAATCATAGCTATGGCACTGGCGGCGAGGCCAAAAATGATCGGTTCCACTGCCGGACCAAACAATGATGCAAGTAACCACACCCCCAAACCACTTACAATGGAGGCCAAAGCACCTGCTGAAGTGGCCTTTTTCCAGAACAGACCGGCAACCAGCGGAACAAAAAGCGAAACCAGTCCTACCGAGGCTGCTTCACCTACCAGCTCGTAAATGTTTCCACGGCGCAATGCCATAAAGAGAGCGATTGCCGATACCACAAGAACAGAGAATCTGGATATCCATAGCAATTGTTTGTCAGTAACTTTTTTCATTCGCGGACGTATGATGTTCTCACCCAGAACAGCTGCGGGAGCCAGCAGGGCAGAGCTGGCCGTACTCAATATGGCCGACAAAAGGGCGCCGAACAGAAATACCTGCACCACCGGTGATGTAAATCCACTGATCAGTGCCGGTATAATCATCTGTGAATCGTCGGCAATATTAAGAAAATCAGGCATCAGGGTCCGTGCCGCCAATGCCAGGAACAACGGAATCATGGCAACGGTCAAATACATCGTGCCCGCAATCAGGGAAGCCCGAACGGCTACCTTTTCAGAACGGGATGCCATAACGCGTTGAAAAATATCCTGACCGGCTATAGAACCCAGTCCAATGGTAATCCAGGCCGCAAAATAATTCAGGCCATCCACTGCATTGGGTTCGGGATAAAAGCGGAAAAACCCTTCAGGGGCATTGGCAAAGACCTCACGAAAACTCACGATACTGAATATCTCCAGGCCGGCAACGATCAAACCGGCAACGATAAATATCAGTTGCATAAAATCGGTAATGGATACCGACCACATACCCCCAATAAATGTATATATGGTTACCAGCAAGCATCCCAGAATAATACCCTGTATAATTCCCATGCCGGTCAGCGAAGCTGCAACAACGCCGAATGCCACCATTTGTGCAGCTATCCACGCGAGGTATGTCAGCATGATGCAAATTCCCGCAAGAAATTCTGTCAGATTGCCATACCTGCGCCGGTAAAAATCTCCGAATGTGAGCAGCTTCATCCTGTAGAGAGGACGGGCAAAAAAAAGCCCCACCAATAACAAACACAACGCCGCCCCGAAAGGGTCCCTTACCACGGCAATCAGTCCGCCTTCCGCAAACTCGCTTGCTGCACCGAGAATGGTCTCCGACCCGAACCAGGTGGCAAAAAGAGTCGCTGTCGCAATATACAAAGGCAATCTGCGGCCGGCAAGAAGATAGTCTTCCGTGTTATGCACCATCCTGGCAGCCAGCAATCCAACCAATAAGGTAATCACCAGATAAATAATGACAAACACTACCATGGCAATACAATTTCCGTTTTCCCAAAAATAAAAAAAAGCTTTAAAACTTGCTCTAAGGAAAGTCAATCTCTCAAATTTCGCTTTCCTTCAAACTACCTTCTGATTAAAGAATTACATAAGGCCCGCGCACCCTCTGTCGCCAAACCCCAACATAAAAAAAACTGCCAAACACTTTTCATCTTCCATAATAAGACAGATTATTATATATTTGCATGAAATTCGGGTGGCTGGTCAAACGACTGTTGTTGGCCGGAGCTGGAACCGTTGATTAATTTTTGTTTTGGACTTAGGATCGAAAATATATGCGCAGTTTTTTTCTTCAGGCTCTCTCTTTTGCCTTTATATTGATATTCCCATTATTTGCCATACCCAACAATAAAAACTTTGCCGGGCCGGAAGGATATCCCGTGTATTCCACTCCATGGGTGGATTCTGTGTTTACATCACTAAGCCTGGAGGAAAGAATAGCCCAGCTCCTGATGATCAGGATACATACCGACCGCGAAGAAAACTATTACGACAGCATCGCACGGCTGGTAATGAATTATAATGTTGGCGGTGTCACATTTTTCAGAGGGGGCCCAAAAAGGCAGGTACTCAACACAAACCGCCTGCAAAGCCAGGCCAAAACCCCATTGCTCGTCTCCATGGATGCCGAATGGGGACCGGCCATGCGACTCGACAGCCTGATCCCTTTCCCGCGACAAATGGCACTGGGCGCCATCAACGATGACAAACTCATTTACCGGATGGGCCTTGAGGTTGGAAGACAGTTGAAACGCCTGGGCGTACACATCAATTTTGCACCGGTTGTGGATGTCAATAACAACCCCGACAACCCGGTGATCAACTTCCGGGCTTTTGGCGAAGACCGCTACAGGGTTGCCGACAAAGGCCTCGCCTACATGCATGGCTTGCAGGATACCGGGGTATTTGCCTGCGCCAAACACTTTCCCGGACACGGTGATACCGACGCTGATTCGCACTATACTTTACCACTGCTGAAACATAGCTTTGAGGAAGTTGACTCCATACATTTGTATCCATTCAAAAGGCTTATCAACGAAGGGCTGCACAGTGTGATGATCGCACATCTTGA
>SKTQ01000011.1 GCA_007122505.1 Bacteroidales bacterium
CGCACACCCTTCAACACCCCCTGGCGAACAATCCAGGTGGCAGAAAGAGCCGGAGATCTTATTGAATCGAGGCTGATGGTGAACCTGAATGAACCCAATAAGCTGGGAGATGTATCATGGTTAAAACCAACAAAGTATATGGGTATTTGGTGGGAAATGCATATCGGCAAATCCACATGGGGCATGGAAGGCGGGAATCACGGTGCCACCACAGAAAATGCAAAATACTATATAGACTTTGTTGCCGAACATGACCTGGGAGCCCTTCTGATTGAAGGCTGGTACACCGGATGGGAGAACTGGATCGGCCATGACGACAGGGAAGGGATCTTTGATTTTGTTACCCCTTACCCCGATTTTGACCTTGATGCAGTAACATCTTATGCAAATAAGAAAGGTGTGCGACTGGTGATGCACCATGAAACCTCGTCGGCAGTGACAACCTATGAAGAACAGATGGACACAGCTTTTGCGTTGATGTCGCACTACGGCTACGACATGGTTAAAACAGGCTATGTGGGGACCATCATTCCGCGGGGGGAGTACCATCACGGCCAGTGGATGGTCAATCATTATCAGCGGGTAATCGATAAGGCTGCTGAACACCGCGTTATGGTCAATATCCATGAGCCCATCATGGCTACGGGTTTGCGGCGCACCTACCCCAACGACGCTACACGCGAAGGTTTGAGGGGTCAGGAATTCAATGCATGGGCGACCGACGGTGGCAATCCGCCGGAACATCTTCCTATCGTGGCATTCACCAGGATGCTAGCCGGCCCCATCGATTATACCCCCGGTATCTTCAACATCAAGATTGACCCTTACCGGCCCGACAACCGGGTAAATACCACACTTGCACAACAGCTGGCACTCTATGTTGTGATCTACAGCCCCATGCAAATGGTGGCCGACCTGCCAAAGTACTACAAAGGGCATCCGGCATTTCAATTTATCAAGGATGTTGGGGTTGATTGGGAACAAAGTTTGGTTTTAAACGGTGAAGTGGGAGAATATGTGACCATTGCGAGGGAAGAAAGGGATACCGGAAACTGGTTCCTGGGAAGCATCACCAATGAAGAGGGCAGGGAGTTGACAATAAGAACCGATTTCCTGGACCCGGGCAAGCGCTACAGGGTGACCCTTTATGCCGATGGCGAAGACACCCACTGGGAAACAAATCCAACCGGATACCAGATCAAAGAGCTTGATCTCAATAACACATCTGAGATTAAGCTGCGGCTGGCACCGGGTGGTGGTGCGGCCATCAGTTTCCTGGTTCTGTAAATCCATTTTTGTTCCCCGGGAAACCAATTGCTATGAACCATCCAAATATCAATACCATGAAACAACAGAGGCCTGTTTTCCTCATTTTCATTTTTGTTATGATAATGTCAAGCTGTAATTACGATCAGGAATTTTCGACATTCGAACCCATTAATTTTGATCCTGGGAAAGCAGAATATTTGTCAAGTTTTGCTTTTTCGTGCATCGACCGGGAATATCCAAACAAATTGGGGCAGGTGCTGGGAGACGACAGTTACCTGGCACCACCAAGGGAGCTACACCCGGCTTTTTACGGTTGTTTCGACTGGCATTCGGCTGTTCACGGCCATTGGACACTGGTTACACTGCTGCAGCATTTCCCGGAGCTTCCGAACAGGGATGACATCATCCTGAAACTTCAAAAAAATATCACAAAAGAGAACATTCTCAGGGAAATTGATTTTTTTGATGATGAACATAACCAAAATTTTCAACGAACTTATGGTTGGGCCTGGTTGCTTAAATTAGATGAAGCTTTGCGCGAATGGGACGATCCCGCTGCTTCTGTGATGCAACAGAACCTCCAACCACTTGCCGAACTTATCGCGGATAAGTTTATCGGTTTTCTGGATATTTTAAACCATCCTATCCGGGTAGGAGAGCATCCCAATACAGCTTTCGGGATGTCGTTTGCCTATGATTATGCCCAAAAATATCATCCTGAGCTGGCCGGCAAAATTGAGGAAAAAGCCCGGGAGTTCTTCATGGATGACAAGAACTGCCCGCTTACCTGGGAGCCCGGTGGATTTGACTTCCTCTCTCCTTGCCTGGAAGAAGCCACTTTGATGCTAAAAGTATTACCGGAAAATGAATACAGACAATGGTTGGAAAACTTTCTACCCGGTTTCCGGGATAATCCGGAACAATTCCTTAAGCCGGCCACCGTGGCAGATGCAAGCGACGGGAAACTGGCACATCTTGACGGACTTAATTTCAGCAGGGCCTGGTGTCTGTTCCAAATGGGCGAAGCACTGAATAACAGCAAGATGCTTCACCTTGCCACTGAACATTTTCTGTACAGCTTTGAGAAAATGGACACCGAAGAGTATATGGGTTCCCACTGGCTGGCATCATTTGCTACCTACGCCATGATCAAACAACCACAAAAAAAGCAGCTGCCCTGAACAGGACAGCTGCCGGAAAAGAGTTTGCAAACAACTACCTTTTTATAAAGCGTGTGGCATATTGTTGCGCAGCATGCTGAACCCTGACAATATACACACCGTTTTTCAGGCCGGACACGTCAAGTATTACAGGCTGGCCATCTGAGAAATTCGCCTTCTGTGTCTGGAAAAGTACCCTGCCATCTGTTCCAATAATATCAATATCAGCATAACCAAATGTTGCAGGCAATTCCAGCCTTAGATAATTGATGGCGGGATTGGGGAAAACTTTCAAAACAGACCCTGGTTGTTCCACAAGAGGAATGTCGGTGGTATCTTCTCCATAATGATAATCATAACGGAGAACCGGAATGAATTTCCCCTTCCAGTCCCAATCATCCCAGGTTTCTGAATAAACAAACGATTTTACCGAACCATCATTGTGATACTCCATGTCAAGCTTAAAACCAAACATAATTTCCCACTCAAATCCATTGTGGGTACTGAAAGTTTCAAAAACAACATTCAGATGGTGGTCATATGCTATTTCTATTTTCATCACCGGGTGCCAATCGAAGTCATATTCGCCATCGGAGTCGTACCAAAGTTCGAGATGCATCAGCGTCATCAAACCGCCTTCTGCATACTCCATATGGAAGCGTAAATAATTTGTCCAATCAATATCATCATGATTTTTCCAGTCATCCCAGTCATCGTCAAAAGCATCCGGATTAACCATTGTCAGAAGGTACGAAAAAAGCATACGGTCAAAATCGAACCACTGAAAATCAAGATATTTAATTTGTGGAACCCACTCTTCGTAAAACCAATGCCATTCATAAGCATACCCCGATTGCCACATATTGTTTTCGCAAAGTTCTAAAACCATGCGAAATTCCGGTTGCCAGTCTTTATCCCAACCATCATAATAATATTCAATAATCTCCACGATCACATCCTGTTCATTGAGGATATATTCCTCCATGTAATCGGGGTACCAATCACCAGACATGTGATATTCCCAGACCCGCTGCACCAATACACCATTATCATTAAAGGTGTCATTGGCGCGGAAACCGTAAACAATCTCCCATTCACCGGCATGGTCATCATACATGTAAAAAGCGTAAAATGTTTCTTCACCCCAATGGTCGTAGGCTGTTTCCGTGGCAAAATAAGGTTTCCAGTTGTTATTTTCATGCAAATGGGTTTCCAGACGGATGATCCTGCCTTCTTCGTCATAACTGGCCACATTTTTCTCCTGGGGTGTATAATTGTTGCCATAGAAAAACCATAGTTCCAGTTCATGAATGAGAGTTGATTGCCCGTAGTAGGATGGGATTTCTTTGGAATATGGATACCATGAAGTTGTTTTTCCGTTAAACATACTAACCAGCATGCTGTCGGCTTGTTTGCTGTTTTTAATGATCATCGCTCCGGCTTCCCAGATTTCGGGCATTTTTTGAGCCTTTACATCTTTTTCAGGTGTTTTTTTAAAGCGGGCACTTTTAGTAGTGTGTTTTTTTTCCTTTGCGGAAGAAGGAACACTCTGGCTCAGGCCCGGATATACCAAGGCCACCAGAAAGAGGACGAGTAATGTCTTTTTCATGTGTGTGATGATTAAGTTATGAAATTAGTTAGGAATCTGGTTTGCAGGCCATTAACCTAAATAGCCATCGACAAACCGGTCATTTGCCAATGTCAAAAAGTGTGCCAGAAAGGAAGATAAATTCGGGTGTTGAACATATTTATTTATTCGGTCTCAAAGCCGCCTCCGGGTTCGATTCCGGGGATCTCAAAGATTCCAAAATCAACCACCACATTGGCGATTCCATTGACCACAAACTGAACGGCAATAACGGCCAGAATCAAACCGAAAACTTTTGTGATAATCTGCCTTCCGGCATCGCCCAGGTAACGCACGATGACTTTCGAGTAAACCATTGAATAATAGCAGCTTACCGTAGTAAAAAGCACCGCCAGGAAAACGATCACCGTATGATAAATGGTGGGTGCCTCACTGGTTAGTATCATAACAGTGGCAATGGAGCCCGGTCCGCTGATAAAAGGGATAGCAAGCGGTATTACGGAAATATCGTCGGCGATTTCTCCTTCGGGTTTCTTATGGTCATCACTGTTTCCATTGCGGCTGCTGATCATTCCCATGGCAATACCGAACAGGATGATACCTCCGGCAATGCGGAAAGCTGCCAGCGTTATACCGAACAACTGGAAGATCAAACCACCAAGCAATGCAAAAATAAAAAAGAGACTGGTGGAAATGCGCGTGGCCTTCAAGGCAATTTCTTTTCGCCTGGGTTCATCCATCTGGGTGGTAAGCGACATGAAAGCAAAGGCGGTAGTCAGCGGATTCACGATGACAAAAATACCGGCAATGGTAATCAGCAAATAGGATAATGTTGTTTGTAAAATTTCAAGAAATTCCATAGAATTTATTTTTTGTATGAATGATGTGCCTTTTAAAGGCTTAAATATTCGCTTTTTGACGAATAAACACCGCTAATATACAAAAACATGAGGATTTCTCCTAATTTTATGGTAATCCAAAGATATTCATGGAATTGCTATAGCATCCTAACTGCCTGATTATGTTATTGATGTTGATAAGGTCTCAATTTTTTCCATTGAAATGGTCTACGGTGAACCGTTCCATGTGGTTATCAATCATGAATCACCTGTTTTCTTCCAGCCGCATTGGCTGTATCTTTCCGTAAGTGAGGGTGCGCCACAACCACTCAAATGGCCCGAACCTGAAATGGTTTAACCAATAGTGACTCCAGACAACCTGAACGGCATATATCAGCACAGTAAGCAATATACCCTGCCAGTAGTTAATCTGTCCGTACAAACCAAGCCCGTAAGAGAAAGCGATGGTTGTACAGATCACAGATTGCATCAAATAATTTGTAAAGGCCATACGGCCAACTTTGGCTATTGCATCTGCCAGTTTTCTGAAAATACCTTTATGATATGCAAGTGTCAGAAGATACAAGTAAACAAACATCTGTGCCATACCGCCGATTATGGAGCCGGAAATGATCATTAGCATGCCCCAGCTGGGCATCATCATGGAATAGGTCATTGACGCATATGCATAAAGCGACGTAAACACGATGGCAATGGGCAAACACCAGTAGAAGACCTTTTTCAATATCCTGAGCGCGTTGGGTATATCCTGGAAAACCTGCTTTCTTCCCATATAAAACCCTATTAAGAACAACGACACGATGTTGGGAAATATAAAAAGGATGCCATTCAGCGAGTGGGTATAATCTGTTAAGCGAACCCGCATGATTTCTCCAAAACTTCCTGTACGATAAACCTGCACCGCTCTTTCAACAAAAGCTGCAGCATACTTTTCCTGTTCGGCAAAAGACATCTTTATTGGTTCAGCAGCTTCGGGAATATGCATCGCAAGCTGCAACAAGGCAACCAAGCCGGCAACCATTACGATGGGTAACAGCACAAAAACGCCGGCCACTACTAGCAAGGTTCTATCGGAACTTTTATGGAACCAGGTCATGACAAAACCAAACAATGCATAAATGATCAGGATATCTCCATGCCAAAGAAAAACTACATGTAGTATCCCAAAAATCAACAGGTAAAGTAGTCTCATCCTGTAGCGGAACACAACCGGTCGTAGATTATCAGAAGCCTTTCTGATGAAAAAATAAAATCCGATACCGAACAAAACAGCAAACAAGGGATAAAACTTACTTTCAAAAAACAACAAAATAAATAACCTTGCGATTCTATTGGGCAGGTCGTCCCAAAATACCATATCCCCCATCTGGGCAAACAGGGGAGCATTGAACCATGCCATATTTACAATCAGAATTCCAAAAATGGCAATACCCCTGATGAAATCCAGGATAATCATGCGCTCTGATTTCTGCAGAGGCTTCAAATTTGTTGTTGCTGCATCCATAAAACAAAAATAGATTTAAAAAAGAGACATAAAATTCGCAAACCGGAACAATTATCAGGTATTGTACCAATCAAGCTATTACATTCATTTACAGAATCCTAGTACTTCACTGGGATATCCGCGAATCCCTGTTTGTTCGATAATGCACAATAAATGTCCGCTTTTGAACAAACATTCGGATGTTTAGGTAAAAAGCCCAAAAAACTCTGCAAATATAAAAAACTCATGCTAAAACAATGTAAGCAGGATATGATCACAATATTATTTTTGTACATTTTTGAGAATCTGCATTTGCTTATCCCAATGATAGATGTGCACAGACGGGACATAAAAACTTAATAATAAGTTAGATAGCAAAATCGGTGCTCTCTTTGATAAGTACTTTTTGCTAGTTGCTTTTATTAATCAATATTCTGCATCATGATCAAGAACATACTCCTGGTATTTTTCAGGAAAATTTTCAGGAAAGATGTGTATTCCGTTATTAATCTGTTTGGCTTAAGCATTGGGATTGCAGCATGTTTGCTAATATTCCTTTATGTTGTTGACGAGCTTCGTTTTGACCGTCACCATGAACATGCAGAAAATGTTTATCGCATAATAATGGAAAACAGGCGCACCGGCTCTTATTTATCCCTTCATCCGGCGGTCATGAAATCAACTTTAGATGGCCGTGTACCGGGTGTTGAGCATATTGCGAGGTACTTTCCTTTACCTGATGTTACCACATATGCCGGACGAGATCCAATTACTGAACATGCTTTCGTTGCCACAGATGGCTCCATTTTGGATATTCTGACACTGGAGTTTGTACATGGAAACCCGGAAACCGCATTTTCCGCACCGAATTCTGCCATTGTAACCAGGGAGACTGCCCAAAGGTATTTTGGGGACGATCATCCAATAGGCAAAATAATCACGGTTGAAAATGAAATCAATTATACAGTGACTGCTGTGATTGAACCTTTGCCCCCGCAATCACACATTCATTTCAACATTTTAGCAGATATTGAAGGCTTTCGTACATATTTGCCGAGTGCTTTTACTGACTGGGCAAATCTTTCCAGCTCTCTTTATGTTCGCTTGCATCCGGCAGCAGATCCCACAGCCACAGAAAAATATATTACTGAACTCATATGGGATGCACAACCGGCATTCAAGGATAATGTTTTTTTCCCACTTCAGTCAATGCTGGACATCAGGCTTCGGTCACAGAATATTGAGTGGGACACGGCCAATGTTGGCAACCAGACTACAGTAATCATTTTTGGAGCCATTGCATTGATGATCCTTGTGCTGGCATGTTTCAACTTCGTGAATTTATCCGTTGCGTTGGCTGTCAGGAGATCGAAAGAAATCGGGATCAAAAAAATTCTGGGTGCCGGACGAGCAAAGCTGATCGGTCAATTCATTGCCGAAACATTTGTAATGGTATCACTGGCCATGATCCTGGCCTGGATATTTGCTGAATTGTTCTTGCCGGTAATGGGCTACCTGACCGGGAAGAATCTTCAATTATCGTTGTTTAATGACACCTGGAACGTGGTGTTTCTTATTTCAACCATTGTATTGATATCCGTTCTTGCCGGTCTGTATCCGGCATTGGTGGTGTCGCGCTTCAAAGCTGTGGATACGCTTAAGGGAGCACCTGTGTTTGCCAATATCAAAAGCCCGGGCAATAAGCGTTTTCAATTCGGGATACGACAAATTCTCATGATCTTGCAGTTTGCCGTTTCCACTGCACTCATTGTTTCCAGCCTGATGGTTTTTTTACAGATGCAATTTCTCTCCAACCGCTCGGCCGGATATGAAAGAGAGGGACTGATGGTTCTGACAAATCCATATGACTCAAATAGTGCATCACGGGCAAATTGGTTGAAAAATGAATTGATGCAAAATCCCAGTATTTCTATGGTAGGTTTGGGACACAATGTTCCTCCCGGATATCCCACCAATTATTCAAGGTTTGCATATGCCACCGAAAGCGGTGATGAGACATTTCATAGCGCCCTGATCTCTGTTGATGAAAATTATTTTTCAACGCTCGGTGCTAAGATCATTCAGGGCAGGGACTTCTCATCAGATTATGCCCTGGATGCAGGTACGGCAACCATTATCAATGCTACAGCAGCTGCGAGAATGGGGCTTGATGATCCAACAGGGGCAAACCTGAGAGGTTTCTATGACAACCAGGCCAGACGTATAATCGGCGTGATAGAAGACATTCATTTTGCCTCTATGCATGAAACCGTTGAGCCAATGGTGTTTTTTATGGAATCGCAGGCATATCCTCAGAATTGGTTCAATCTTGTCATCAGATATACATCTGATGACGCGGATGTCATTCTCGCTCATATACATGAACTGTGGCACGAAGTAGCACCCCAGTGGCCCATCCAGTATTATTTTCCTGAGCAAAAATTCATGGAAGACTACCATGACGACCGACGCTCCATGTTGCTGCTTTCCAGCTTTGCATCGCTGGCCATAGTGCTTTCGTTACTTGGACTTTTTGGATTAGCCCTCTATTCTACAGGTGCAAGAACCAGGGAAATTGGTATTCGCAAAGTGCTTGGCGCATCCTTAAAGAGCATCACCGGAATGATCGCGAGCGATTTTGGCATACTGGTGATAATATCAAATATTATTGCCTGGCCCGCAGCGTATTTGTTCCTCAGTCGCTGGCTTGAGCAGTTTGCCTACAGGATAGACATTCAATGGACAATATTTTTGATGTCTGCAGTGTTTGTTTTTCTTATTGCAACCGCCACTGTATGGATTATTGCATACAAAGCTGCAAAGGAAAATCCTGTAAAGGCACTGCAGCAGGCAGATTAACTATGATTTCCCGCTGTGCACTTTCTTATCAGCTTTTTGGCAAAAAGCCGCATGCCTTAGGAAAAGCAATTCGTTTTTTGTACATTTGATGTATGGAAAATGACCACAAAAAATGGTTGGATGCCATATCTGCTTTTAACATCATTGCAAGGTACGATGATTACAAGCAAGATTTCCAAAAAAAATGCACACGAGATTATGCAATAATTTGGGCTACAAACATTAAGATACTTAGAGAATGGATAAAAACGAAGCTATAAAGATTGCAAAAAGATATATTGATTCAATAAGTGACAAACTTCCAATTGAAAGTGCAATACTATTTGGATCATTTGCAACAGGGACAAATCACCCGGATAGTGATATTGACATTGCCATTGTCTTTAATAGTGTGGACGATCTTATTGACTTGCAAATTCAATTGATGCAGCTTCGTAGTGACGAAGATTTATTGATTGAGCCTCATCCATTCAACATTTCTGAGTTCCATGTATCTAATCCGGTAGTTGCGGAAATTAAGAAAAATGGGATTGAAATACCAACCCATGCAGCATGAGCAGTAAAACAAAAACAATATGAAAACCTTGATCATCTCAGCTTTTTTATTTCTTTTTATGATGCCAGAATCTGTGGCGCAAAGAATTTACGATAACCAGGGGAGATACATGGGCAGGGTAAGCGAAGACAGGTATTACGACAGCAGGGGAAGTTTGATCGGATATGAGGAAAATCAAAAATTATACAATGCTGCCGGCAGATACCTGGGCGAAATCAAGGATGGTTATCTCTATGAAGCTACAGGGCAGGCCCTCGGAAGGATAACCGGCAGTCTGCTTTATAACCATACCGGTAGTCTGGTAGGCCGTATTGAAGGGGAGTTTATTTATGATGGCGGCGGAAGGCTGATGGCAAGGGCACAAAACATGCAACAAAAACAAATCGTGTTGTTTTTCTTTTTCTATTGACATATTCCGGGTACCTCAATACGGCCTTAGGTCATTTTAGTATAAGTTGAAATTATAACTTCCAACAGTTTACTGAAACCCCGCACGATTTTTCGGCCGTTTTTTCATTTAAATGGTATATAATTATTCTTTACGTCACGTATTGACGTATGCAGGGATTATTTTGTGAGCAGTGTGTAATGTAATCCGTTGGGCTAACTATCAAAACAACTGCTTATGAAAACAAACTTGTCAAAAAGTATCCTTCTGGGGCTGTCTGTGGGCGATGCACTGGGCGTCCCGGTTGAATTTAAAGATAGGAAATACCTTGAAAGATTCCCTATAACCGACATGGCAGGTTATGGCACTCATGGTCAACCACCCGGAACCTGGTCAGACGATTCATCCCTTTCGTTTTGCCTTGCAGAATCGTTGTGCCGGGGTTACGATATCCAGGATATCAGCCGTTTGTTTGTAAAATGGTACAATGAGGCCTACTGGTCAGCAAGGGGTGAAGTATATGATGTAGGTATTTCCACCCGTGAAGCCATATTGAGGATTAAATCCGGAGAACAATCCATAACCGCGGGACTGGATGGAGAGTTTGACAATGGCAATGGTTCGCTGATGCGCATTTTGCCATTGTTGCCATTCATAAAGAACAAGGATGATCAGGAGATCGTGAAAATTGTAACCGAAGTGTCCTCTGTCACTCATCGACATCCTCGTTGCATCCTTGCATGCCTGATAATTCTACTTGTGGCTGACGAGCTATGCGAATACAATTTAATCGAAGCAATAAAAAGGATGCAGATCAGATTAAGAGATATACTCAAAAGGCATCCAAGACTCCTGACTCAAAAACAACATTTTGACAGGATCATTCCAGGCAACAGCCAGCCGGATAATACAAACAAAGCCCTTATTCCCCTGCAGGATGCATCACCACAAAGCATTCGGTCATCGGGTTATGTGGTTGATACAGTGGAAGCATCCCTTTGGAGTTTGTTGCACAGTCGCAGTTACAAGGAAGCGGTTCTTAAGGCCGTGAACCTTGGAGAAGATACAGATACCACAGCATGCGTAACCGGAGGACTGGCAGGTATCTTATATGGTCACCAAAATATACCTCAAGAGTGGCTAAAAATTTTGGCCCGCAAAACAGACATTGAGAAGCTTGCTGAAATGCTGGAGGCAAAATACCCCAATGAATGTGTGAAGAAAATTTGATTATTGATAGCGTTTCCGTGCTGCATCCAATGCGTTTTTAATTTCTGCCACAAGCCAGTTTGGGCTGATAACACGCACGGCATCTCCCAGCATCATGACCCGTTGCCTGAATTCCAGGTTTGGATTGATAAACAGCCTGACACGCAGTTCATTTTCATTGTCTGTAATGATTTCCTGGGAATGGTGCATGGGCAGAGCTTTCACATATTTGCCCTGCAAAGGGGTAAAAGACAGTTCAACCGGTTGCGGCTCGCTTTCGCTATAAGTAAGCCCTATGGTATTTCTGAACAATTCCTGGGGCTTCAGTTCGGGATCAGGTTCAAAGTTCTGCGCGGTAATTTCCAGGTAGGAAATCCGATCGATACCGAAAATCCGGCATTCATTGTTATCTAAGGTTGTGCTGACGAGATACCAACGATTTAGATATTCTTTCAGCAGATAGGGTCTCACGCGATGAAGCTTAGGCTGCTCCCGCATAAAGTTTTCATGCATGAATATCACTTCCCTATGGTTCCTGATAGCAGACAAAAAAGGTTTCAGCAGCTCACTACCCCTCAACTCTCCCTGAGATTCAAAATCAATATATTGCAGGGTATCCCTGCTTTCCTGCAAGCTTTCGGTAAGTAATTCGGCCGTTTGGGCAATTTGAAGAAACCGAAGAAAATTGTCGATGTGCAGGGTCCTCTCCCGGTCAATATAATAACCATCATGCAATCTGTCGTAAGTAATTTCAATACCAAAATTCAGACGCATCTGTTCAATATCACGCTGGATGGTTCGATCAGAGATTTCGAAGCCGTGTTTTACCAAAAATTCCTTGATTTCCCTGAAAGATGGATACAGCCGCCTGTCTGTCTTTTCGATGATTAGCGCATATCGTCTGATGGTACTGTGCCTGGACATAATGTTGTGAATTGGTTTTTCAAATATACATGACATTTTTTAACACCGGCTGTTTGTGTCATTAAAGATAATAGATTTTAAAGGCCATATGTACGGTTATCAGATACGGCAAATGCTATTTCTGTTGGTAAATTTAATAAACTATAAGGGATAACCTTGATTTTTTCATTCGTGCATTCGTGGCAATTATTTTTCACTGCTGTCCGGAAAAAATGCATAATGGCTCTGAAACGCTTGATTTATATCATCCCTACGGGACTTAAAAGATTGGGGGGTTGTTTTTGATTCTACCAAGATTTTGCCCCTAACGGGGCTGCCCTGATAGGGACAAAATACTGGTAGTAAGCATTATAGGGTATGTCCAGAAGTCCCGTTAGGTAATACAATTTTGCCGGACAGCAGTCATAAATTATATCGGATATCCTTTGATTTTTTCATTCGTGCATTCGTGGCAATTATTTATCACTGCTGTCCGGGAAAAATGCACAATGGCTCTGAAACGCTTGATTTATATCATCCCTACGGGACTTAAAAGAATGGGGGGCTGTTTTTGATTCTACTAAGATTATGCCCCTAACGGGGCTGCTCTGATAGAAACAAAATACTGGTAGTATGCATTATTGGGTATGTCCAGAAGTCCCGTTAGGTAATACAATTTTGCCGGACAGTAGTAATAAATTATACCGGATATCCTTTGATTTTTTCATTCGTGCATTCGTGGCAAATTTTCTTAAACATTAAGGGTATCGCTGCTTTTCGGCCACAATTACTATAGCTGTTTTGCAGCTACTTAATAGATGGTTCGGGCACACTTTTTAACAAATAGTTTATCAATTTGCCTTTATATTACGACAGATAATTAGTATATTTGTTATTATTTTCCGACAAACCTCTAATTGTCAGCAAAAATAACGATATGTTTTCATTACTGTTAAACTGAACTTTCAGAAAAAATAGCAAGTCGGTACCAAAGGTTATCGGAAATTACTTTCAATGTATAATTTCTGAACAAAAAATTGAAATCAGATGCAACGAACCATTTTTAAAGAACTTGAATCCTGGAAAAATAGCAATAATCGAAAAGTATTGTTAATAAGAGGAGCCAGACAAGTGGGGAAAACATATATTGTAAGGGAACTTGGCAAAACCTTTGAACACTTCCTTGAAGTAAACTTTGAATCGGAACAAGAGATAAAAGCCTTTTTTGATGGTAATCTTAACCCTGTTGATATTTGTACCAAGCTTTCTGCCTATTATAGTGTTCCTGTCATTGAAGGAGAAACCCTGGTTTTTTTTGATGAAATACAAGCCTGTATCCCGGCCATTCAATCGCTCAGGTACTTTTATGAAAAACTACCTGGCCTTCATTTAATTGCAGCTGGCTCACTACTCGAGTTTTCATTGGAACAGATCCCTTCCTTTGGGGTAGGAAGAATTCGTTCATTATTCTTGTACCCTTTATCATTTAATGAGTTTCTTCTGGCAGCCGGGCAACAAGGTTTGCTGCATATAAAAAATGATGCATCGCCAGCCAACCCACTACAGGAAGCTTTTCATAGAAACCTTACAGAATGGTTCAGAAAGTTCATAATAATTGGCGGAATGCCGGAAGCAGTAAAAAAGTTTTTGGAAAAAAAAGATATCCTTGCAGCTCAAACTGTTCTTGATGATATTATAAATTCGCTTCAGGACGATTTTCTGAAATATAAGGAACGAATTAGTATTCCACGTTTAAAAGATGTTTTTTTGTCTATCATGCATCAAACAGGCGGAAAATTCAATATAAATTCATCCTCTGCATCAGGCAACCATCAACAAAAAAAAGAGGCACTCGAAATGCTGGAAATGGCTGGATTATGTTACAAAGTATATCATAGTTCGGCAAATGGAATTCCCTTAGCTGCAGAAAGAAATGCTAAAAAGTATAAAGTGCTATTCTTTGATACGGGAATATTGCAGAGGTATCTAAAAGTGGACATCTCTGATTTTCTGATATCCAATGAAATAAGCACCATTAACAAGGGCAATATTGCAGAGCAATTTGTAGGCCTTGAATTGATTAAATATCTGTTCCAAAGTTCCAGACCCGACCTGCATTACTGGCACAGAGAAAAACACGGAAGCCATGCTGAAGTAGATTATGTAATTCAACTTAAGAATAAGATTTTACCCATCGAGGTAAAATCAGGGTCCCAGGGTAAGATGCAAAGCATAAATATTTTTATAGGACAAAAAAAATCTGATTTCGGCATAAGAGTATCCATGGAAAATTTTTCCAGTTACCAAAACATCTTTGTTTTTCCTGTTTATGCTATTGACAGGTTACTCTCATTGATTGAATAGCCCGCAAAAAACAAAACCTACCCCGTGCACGACTGTAAACAACAGGATGAATTCTGCATTATATAATAATCCAATATAAACGGGCAATCTGGCCGGGATACATTATACTTTGGGATGTTTAGTGGTTTTGTGCTTGTTTTTCAGCTAAAAAGATTTCAATAAAAAAAACAATCCCTACACGCAAATCCGATCGCATTGCCTGGCTCAATAATGCGGGATGGGTAAGCCTGCAAAAAGTGTGATGGTAAAATTACTGACGGGCAGGTTGAGGGAAGCAGGAAAAAATGGCGTTGGCAGGCGAAGCTGGTTATCTTGCCTGTAAAGAGGGTTTATTGCACCTTAAAGTTGATTTCCTGTTTCTTTAAATATGCGCTCTCTTATAGATTCAGCAACAAAGTTGTTAAGCGACATTTTATCCTGCATCGCTAATAAAGCTGCTTTTTGATGAAGCTTGGGGGAAATTCTTACATTAAAGCTCCCCTTAAATGGCTTTTGTGGTATCTTGCCAGTTGCCTTACAATCTGCGAGATATACATCTACTGCCTCTTTAAAATCATCTTCGAGTTCATGACCTGTTTGCCCCTCAAAAGAAATTAATCCTTTAATACCAAGAACTCTTCCAAACAATAGATTATCTTCTTTGCTGTATTCAATACTTCCAGTATAGCCTTTATATTCTAAGTATTTCATAACTCCAATACCTCTTTAATTTGTTTTAGTTGATACTCCTTCATTATGCCGGATGGATGCGGCTTATGAAGCATTATTGGAACTCCTTCAGCATTCATAAATTTCACCCTCGAGCCTGATGTTTTTCCTTTTTTTACTTCAGTAAAATCAAAGAACCTTAAAAGCTTCACCACTTCGTCATAATGAAAATCAGACGGCATGGTTAAAAATCGAGCTATAAGTTTCTCTTTTTTACTCATACGCAAAAGTAACTATAATTAGTTGCAAAAACAATTACTTTTTAAAAAAGGATGATATATCTCAAAACTACTTTACAGTTGATCCAGATTATCAACCTGATACCGCTCGGTGGAGCTTAAATGTTTATTTACGGTCATGTATTCTGCGTTTCTTAGGATGTAGAATTTTGTACAATGGGTGATCACGCCAGATCGGATATCCTTTGATTTTTTCATTCGTGCATTCGTGGCAATTATTTTTCACGGCTGTCCGGAAAAAATGCATAATGACTCCTAAACGCTGGATTTATATCATCCCTAAGGGACTTAAAAGATTGGGGGGTTGTTTTTGATTCTACTAAGATTATGCCCCTAACGGGGCTGCCCTGATAGGGACAAAATCTTGGAAGAACGCATTAAAGGGTATGTCCAGAAGTCACGTTAGGTATAACAATTTTGCCGGACAGCAGTCATAAATTATATCGGATATCCTTTGATTTTTTCATTCGTGCATTCGTGGCAAGTTTTTTAAGCATTAAGGGTATTATATACAAAACAGAATTACGTGTTTATTCGGCCTATTGAAGTGGGATTTTTCCAGATTTTTCCAGATGGGGATTCAATTGTATCTTTGTAAAACAACTTATTGAAATGGGCAAAATCAGTGTTCAAAAGGTCTTACATCAGTTAGTTTTGTGTTATCAATGCAGGCCTTTTGGCAAATGGAAAGCTGATATTGTTGTAAAACAATTACTTACTGATATTTGTCGGCGCAATTTATAATAATCTGTCATGGGAAATATTCAGGGTTTTTCAAACCTCAGAAAAGAAATATTGAGCATTAAGCAAGTGATTAATGCCGATAACTATCGCGAATGTAAAGACAGGCTGATTGCCATTCGACCTATGCTCTCCACGGAGAATCTAAGCAGGGAAGATCGCATGGAAATCAACTTACTGATTGATGATTGTTTCCGGGCCATTGATTATTTGCGTGATCATGAACAAAAACAATTTGAAGAAGCATCCCGAAGTAATTTTGAGAGAATTGCTCCGCTGGTAGAGGAAGCACATGCAAAGGCATTTGATCTTGAAGACATAAGGGAAGCATGGGATTTCTGCATCGGAGTGCAGCAGGAGTTCAGGGGAGTCCGCATGAAAAAGGAATCACGGGAGTTACTTTACGGCCGTTTGCAGGAGGCATTCGACCGATTGAAGCAAAGAAAGTCTTCTCAAATGCAGGAACAGAAGCTGCAGTCTGAAAAAGAGCAAAGGGAAATGCTTCCTGATATTGAGGGGTTGGTTCAACAGGCGGAACATACGGCTGACATTTCTGAAAGCTGGCAGCAATTGATTGATATGCAGCAAAAAATCCATGAAAAAAATCTTAGTCCAGAAGTGCGAAATAAGTTGCTTGGCAAGCTGCAGGATGCATTTACAATTTTAAAAATCAAAAGGGAGCAGGAGTCTGAATTGTTCAAAGGAGAGGCTTCCGACAATGCCATCCAAATTGAAAAAATGCTGATTGAAGGAGAGAAAGTGGCAGCTGAGTCCGAACATTTCAGGGAAGCCTTTGATATCTTAAAAAACATCCAGCAGGCTTTTCGTGAATATAAATTGCTGGCCGAAGACAGGGAATTATTGTATGGCAGATTACAGCTTGCATTCGAAACATTGAAAGAGCGGCAGGATCTATGGTATCGTGAACGTGACAAAGAGGCTATTGAGAACTATGAAATGCTCAAACCACTTGTAGAAGCAGGTTTGGACCGTGCGCAAAAAAGCATGGAGTTTAAAAAAACGAGAGAATCGCTCAAACGCACACAGGAAAGGTTTAAGGGGATAAAGATGCGAAGTGAAGACAGGCAATCACTATACAGCAAACTCCAAAAAGCTTTTGAAATATTGAACCGGCGGCATGATGAATACCTCGCTACAAAGAAAGAGAAGATGGAATTGCAGGTAAATTATCAGTTATCGGACGTGGAATTAAAAATTGAAGAGACCTGGAAAGAAATCGCGCATGATCTATCGAGGATTATTGAATTGGAGGAGAGCGGTAACAACCCTTTGTTTCAGAACCAACACAGCAGTCCATCCCATGATATACAAAATCAGATTCTTGTTTTGAAAGCTGCTGTAGCTCACAAAGAGAAGATTCTGGAAGAATTGACAGAACAAAAGTCCAGGCTTACCGAAAAAAGAGATAAATGGCGTGAACTGGATTGATCTACATTTTTTTGATGTTTTCCAGAGGAAGACCGGTTATGGCAGAAATTTCCTCCAGGGAGTACCCCTCATTTCTCAAGTGCTGAACAAACTTTGATACCAGGGAAAGCTGACTTTTCAGAACTTCTTCATTTTTACGAAGCAGTTTTGTTTTTTCTCTTAGCAGTTGCAGTTTTTCTTCCCTTTCCTTCTGCGTCTTTTTCTCTTCCTCTTCGATCTTTTGCAGGTATTTGCGTTCCTGGTTTTCAAAGATGATATCCAGCTCCTCTTCTACTAACAGTTGTTGGCGAAAATGATCATC
>SKTQ01000205.1 GCA_007122505.1 Bacteroidales bacterium
GGGCATTATGGCGACATCACTTTGCCAAGATTGTTCAAGGTGAACGACTGGGTGGTTGTTGTACCCGTGGCAGCCATGATCATTTTGCTTCTTCTGTGGATTGAGCGTTCTGGGTTTTGATCGGCAGATGCATAAAAAGACCTTTGTACTTTAATGCCTTCATGGTGATGAAAGAAAAATAAACCACAAAAGCAAGGAGGTCACAAAGCAGGTAGTAATCAGTATGCAGAAAAATAGCTTCAAGAGATTTTCCATACTTTTTGACCTTTCGAGCTTTACAAATTTTTTAATTCCTCGCAAAGAGCGCAAAGAAAAAGACACGCAAAATGCGCAAAGAAATGATCAAAGCTAAACCTTAATACAACTTCTTAACCTTTTGACATTTAGACATTTCGACATTTCGACCTTTTGACATTCCAACCAAAAAACAACCGTACATGCAACTGCAAGACAAAGTAATCATTGTAACGGGGGCGTCATCCGGTATTGGTAAGGCGCTTGTTGAAGAAAGTTTGAGACTTGGTGCCAGGGTGGTATTAGCCGCAAGGCGGATTGAGCCCATGAAGGAGATAATCAATGGTGAATTGGCCGAAAGATATTTGCTGGTGCAAACAGACGTATCCTCTGAAAGTGATTGCAAACAACTGATTGAGAAAACCATTGAGCGTTTTGGCAGAATTGATGTGCTGATCAACAACGCAGGTATATCCATGCGCGCCTTGTTTTCAGAGGCGGACCTTTCGGTGATCCAACGGTTGATGGAGGTAAATTTCTGGGGGGCGGTCTATTGTTCCAAATATGCCCTGCCGTATCTGATAGCTTCCAGGGGAAGCCTGGTTGGTGTGTCATCCATTGCAGGTTTTAAAGGACTTCCGGCGCGATCGGGCTATTCTGCATCCAAGTTTGCCCTGCAGGGATTCCTGGAAAGTGTTCGGGTCGAAAATCTGAAATCAGGTTTACATGTATTGATCGCCTGCCCCGGCTTTACCGCTTCCAACATCCGCAAAACGGCACTGGCAAAGGACGGGAGCATCCAGGGAGAATCACCGAGGGCCGAAGAAAAAATGATGACGGCCGAAACGGTGGCTAAATGCATTTTATTCTCCGTTATCCGCCGTAAAAGAACTCTTGTGCTGACAACACAGGGGAAACTCACCATGTGGATCAATAAATTTTTCCCGGGACTGACAGATAGGCTGGTTTATAAGCATCTGGCCAAAGAACCAGATTCACCGTTAAAGCAGTAAGGATTGTCTTTTTGCTTTTAAATAATTCCTTACCTTTGCCACATACCGCCATTTTATCCACCCAAAATATCAAACCATGAAAGAAACACTGGAAATTAAGCCTTTAGAAGGATTTGGAAAATTAAAATTTGGGGCTACGCAACAAGAAGTGGAAGACATATTTGGCAAACCCCAGGAAACGGAATCCATAGAAGTGGAGGACGAGATCAATGAAGTATTGGTCTGGAGTTACTGGGAACAAGGCCATGCCATTTACTTTGAAGAGGACCTGAAAGGGGTTTGCACAAACATTGAAACCGACAATGAAGAAGCCACCCTTTTTGGTGAACACATATTCAAAATGAAAGAAGAAGACATTGTTGCGTTGATGAAGACAAATGGGTTTGGGTTTTTTGAAATTGAAGATGATGATGACATGGAAGAGCGTATCTTGTTCTTCAATGACGCTCATTTGCAGTTTGTTTTTGAACAAGAACAGCTTGTATTGGTCAGCTGGGCAGTGGCCATGGACGATAACGAGAACATTCTCTGGCCCAAATAATCCGTTTATTTTTGATTTTGTGCCGGGAGCATGGGTTTCCGGCCGGAATTCTTTTGTATAACCCATAACTTTCCGACCGAATGCATACATTATATCCATTGAAATTTGAGCCTATCCTCAAGGAGAAAGTATGGGGCGGAAAACGGATGTCGGCTTTGCTTGGAAAAAACATTGATCATTTGCCGAACTGCGGCGAAGCCTGGGAAATATCCGGACTGGCCGGCAATGTGTCAAAGGTCAGAAACGGCTTTCTTTCAGGCAACGATCTGTCCGAACTGATCGAAGTATATATGGGCGATCTTCTTGGTGAAAATGTTTTTGAAATGCACGGACATTCCTTTCCATTGCTTTTCAAGTTTCTGGATACGGATGATGATTTATCCATACAGGTGCACCCCGGTGACGGCATTGCAATGAAACGCCACGGATCACGGGGGAAGGAAGAGTTATGGTATGTAGTGCATGCCGAACCATCAGCGGAACTCATTATTGGTTTTAAAGAGAACATTGACGAAGAAATCTATCTTAAACATCTGCAAAACAATACCTTAAAAAAGATACTGCGCACCTACAGAGTACAAGCCGGTGATGCATTCCATATACCTGCCGGACAGGTACATACGATCGGAAAAGGCCTTACGCTTTGTGAAATACAACAGTCGTCGGACATTACCTTCCGTATATTCGACTGGAACAGGCCCGATACCGATGGCAAATCAAGAAAACTCCACACAGAAGAGGCCGCAGAAGTTATTGAATACAAAGCCCGGGAACACAAAATCAACTATCCGCACAAACCCAACGAACCCGTTGAACTGATCAAAACCCCTAACTTCACCACCCGTTTGCTGTCTTTCCAAAAAAAACTGGAACTGGATTATTTCCTGGTTGATTCCTTTGTGGTTTACATGGTCGTGGAAGGTTCTTGTATCCTGAACTGTTCCGGTTTTTCTGACAAACTAACAACCGGAGAAAGCCTGTTGATTCCCGCCGAGATCAATTCCGTTACGCTTGTACCGGATCATTCCTGTAAACTTCTGGAAACCTATATAAGCCGTCAAATATAATTTATTAATGTTTTTTATCACAAAAATTATCAAAGAAATACATGCCAATAATTGATTTGTCAAATTTTGCAAAAAAAAACACCCTTTAACTTGGTCAATTTATATCATTTTTATACTTTTACCCATTCATAAAGGGAAAGTGAGCAAAGATTTCCTTTTGCATCACGGGTTTCATCTGCCCGATAATAAAGATACATACAAAAAAAAAGCCCACTGTAGAATGAAGAATTCTATGGCGTTTGATTGTTTTTACATATTTCGACCGAAAATTCTGATCCAGGCATCTCGGACTCCTGTCTTAGGTGCCTTGTCTTTTTTTTATTGTTTAATTTTAAATTTAAAACCAAAATCATTATGAAAAGATTTACCTTGTTACTGGGTCTTATCTTCTTTGGTATTGCTGCTTTTGCGCAAACCGGACAGTTGAGCCCTGAGGAAATTGAAAAATTGCAGTTGGAGCGGGAGTCAACCCGTGTGGAGGCCCAGGAGCCTTCCCTTGACAGGGCACCAGTATCCGGTGTACTTCCACAACCCGGATATGTTCAACCTGTTTTCCGGGATGGTACCACCGGCTATGCATGGAACATTTTTGACAACGCTTCCGGCATTGGCGAAGGCCCTGTTACCGTGAACCTGGATGACGGAACTCTGTCACTGATTCAGCCTGTTGATGGTAATATAATCTGGATGGCCGCAGGTGATTTTGCCAATGATATTTGGTATGTCATTAGTAATGAAGCTGCTGCAGGACTTTATACTGTGGATCCTGCGACCGGCGACTATACCCTTATTGGTTCAACCGGATTAGGTTCAGCCACAGGACTGGCATACGATGTAACCACCGACATCATGTATCTAAGCCAGTTTGACGGCGCAAACAGCCAGTTATATGAAGTGGACCTGACAGATGGTTCAGTAACACTGGTTGGGATGATCACCGACGGTATCATCATAGGTATCGCTGCTGATGCCGATGGCAATATTTATGGTGCCAAGCTAAACGACGACAGCCTTTATTCCATTGATCCCAATTCAGGCGCAGGAACGCCTATTGGACCGCTTGGCGTAACCATTAACTTTGCGCAGGATATCGGCTACGACCGCGACAATGACATTCTTTATGGTACCTTGTATACCGCTACCGGTGGTTTCTATGAAATTGATACCGAAACCGGTGCTGCTACACTGATCCAGAATTTTATAGCTGAAGTTGCCGGTTTTGGTATTCCTTACACCACTGCCGAAGACGACGCACCGGCTGCCGTTACCAACTTTGAGGTTGTACCCGGCGCCATGGGTGCCCTGGAAGCAACCATCAGCTGGAACAACCCCAGTGAAACCGTGGATGGGTCACCGCTTACCGACCTCGCTACCGTGGTACTTGAACGCAACGGGGAAGTAATCCATACCATCACCAACCCCACCATCGGTGATGCTGAAACATATGTGGACGACGACATCGCTGAAGCTGGCATGTACAACTACCGCGTATTTGGCACCAACGCTGCCGGTGAAGGACTTAAAGTCAATCAGACTTTGTACATCGGTGAAGATGTACCTGCCGCTCCCGGAGATGTGACACTGGCTGCAGTTGGAAACGACGGCCATATTACATGGGATGCGCCCACCGAGGGACTCAACGGCGGTTATCTCAGCGGCGACAATATCACCTATACGGTGGTTCGTATGCCGGATGAGATCATGGTAGCAGAAGATATTACCGAAACAGACTTCCTGGACACCATGGTTCCCGGTATCGGAAACTATTTCTATACGGTTACCGCCAGCAATGATATTGGCGAAGGCGGAATGGCCGCATCCAACGTCGCACTGCTCGCTGCAGAAGGTGTTCTCATGTTTGAAGTTTTCGATTATGACACTGGTGCAATTCCTCCGGGCTGGACGCTTGAAGGTGTAGCACATGCATGGGCGGTATTCGGTTCATCTAACGCCGGCGGTGAAGCCCCCGAGCTTCGTCTGAACTGGAGCCCCGCACAAGTAGGATTGAGCCGCCTGATCACCTATCCCATTGATGTGGAAGGATACGAGGAACTGCGCCTGACATTCAAGCAGTATCTGAATAACTTCGGTACTAATGAAGGTGAAATAGCAGCCATTGACGTGAGTTTTGACGGCGGTGACACATGGGATGCCATCTGGGAAATCGTAATTGAAGCCGATGTGCCCCCAGGTACATATGAATTGTATATCGATGTTCCGGCAGGCGAAACAGAAATGCATTTTGCCTTCCGCTTTGACGGAGATTCATACAACATTAACCAGTGGTATATTGATGATATGATCCTGGAGCCTGTTGTGGAGAATGACCTTGTAGGTGTATCCATCAGTGGAAACACAACACCCTCCGAAGGTGTGGAAAGCATCTATACCATTACCGTGCTCAACGCCGGTACTGAAACGCAAACCGACTACACCGTGAAGCTCATGCTGGAAGGTGGCATTGAAATCGCTTCCGTTCCCGGCGACCCCATCGAATTTGCCGAAACCCTCACTTACGAACTGCCCTGGACACCCGAAATCGGTGAAACAGGCCCCACTTTCATTTACGGCTATGTAGAATTTGCCGCCGACGAAGTACCCGGTAACAACCAGACACCGAACCTGAACGTGGTAGTTCAACCCGGTGACATCGTGGCTGTGACCATCGGTGACGGAAACAATATGCAGGGACTGCCCTACAACTTCTTCTGGCACTACTCCCTCTCACAAACCCTTTACTATCCTGATGAGATCGGCTTAGGTGGTGGTGTGATTAC
>SKTQ01000090.1 GCA_007122505.1 Bacteroidales bacterium
GTATCCCATGTGGAAGCAGTGTATTTTTACCATGGTGGCCGGGAAATAGAAGGTTATCGTTTTGAACAGGATACCATTAAAGGTTATTTTGATGGTGATGGTGTAAATCTGCGGCGTGTATTTTTGCGGGCACCCATTGAGTATGGCCGTATATCCTCCCGTTATTCTCATAGCCGCCTGCATCCCATTCACGGCGATCGCAGACCGCATTTGGGTACCGATTACGCAGCACCTCACGGAACTCCCATTCTGGCGGTGGGCGACGGTGTGGTTACCAGGGCTTCCTACACCGCCGGCAACGGCAATTATGTCCGGATAAGGCATAACTCGGTGTATGAAACCCAGTATCTGCACATGTCCAGGTTTGCTACCGGCATCCGGCCGGGTACCAGGGTGTCGCAGGGCGATGTGATAGGCTATGTTGGAAGTACCGGTTTAGCTACGGGCCCCCATGTGTGTTTTCGTTTTTGGAAAAATGGCCGGCAGGTTGACCATTTAAGATTGGAGTTCCCAAGCGGCGACCCTTTGCCGGAGGTGTATATGGAGACATTCTTAGAAAAAGTGGATTCTTTAGGCAGTCGTATGGATGCCCTAACTTTCTCAGAATAAAGCTTTCCGGATTTTAGTCAGGCTTGTCAGCAGTGCTTCCAGTTGATGGAGTGGTAGCATATTGGCGCCGTCTGACAAGGCTTCTTCCGGCTTTGGGTGGGTTTCAAGAAAAATGCCGTCAACACCGGCGGCTATACCAGCCCTTGCAATGGTCTGGATCAGGTGGGGCAAGCCGCCTGTTACTCCCGCCGAACGGTTTGGTTGCTGCAAAGAGTGTGTGACATCAAGCACCACCGGCACCTGAAAGCTCTGCATCTTAGGAACCCCCCGGAAATCAACCACCAGATCGCCATAACCAAAGGTGGTGCCCCTTTCTGTGGCCATGACAAAATCGTTGCCTGAAGACCTTACTTTTTCGATGGCAAAAACCATGGCTTCGGGTGAGAGGAATTGCCCTTTTTTGATGTTTACCACTTTGCCCGTTTGGGCTGCTGCCACCAACAGTTCTGTTTGGCGACAGAGAAATGCAGGGATCTGCAGGATATCAGCGCCAACGGCTGCCATCTCTGCTTCCTCAGCTGTATGAATGTCGGTGAGCACAGGGATGTCGAAGGTTTTGCCGATCTCGCCCAGAATCCCGATGGCCTTTTGGTCGCCAATACCTGTAAAACTGTCAACCCTTGTCCGGTTGGCTTTTTTGTAAGAAGCTTTGAAGATATAGGGGATACCCAGCCTAAAGGTCAATTCCTTAATTTTTTCGGCTATACGGAAGCCCATCAACTCATCTTCCATTACGCATGGCCCGGCAATCAGGAAGAATGGTTCATTGCCGGTTTTTTCTTTGCTGAACAGGTTTTCAATGGTAGGATGCATGGGCGGGCAGCTTAATGGTTAAAGAATATCTTCGATATTTCCTTTGCCTTCGCGGATAACTTCCAGGTCATTGCCAGTACAGTCAATCACTGTGGAGGCCTGATTTCCGCCATTGCCACCGTCGATAACCATGTCCACGAGCTGCTGGTAGTTTTCGTGAATTAACTCGGGGTCGGCGGTATATTCAATGATTTCATCATTGTCATATACCGAAGTGGAAATGATGGGGTTGCCCAGTTCTTTTACAATCAGGCGTGCGATGAGGTTATCGGGGACCCTGATCCCCACTGTTTTTTTTCTGCTTTGGAAAAGCTTGGGAACATTGTTGTTGGCATTCAGGATAAAGGTGTAGGGGCCGGGTGTTCCCTTTTTCATGGCTTTATATATGCTGGTTGAGAAAGGTTTGGTAAGGTCTGAGATATGACTAAGGTCGTAGCATATTAGAGAGAAGTTGGCTTTTTCGGGTTTGATGTTCTTGATTTGTGCCACCCGCTGTACCGCTTTTGGTTGCATAATGTCGCAACCGATGGCATAAACCGTATCGGTGGGGTAGATGATCACACCGCCATGCCGCAGGCAGTCAACGGCAATTCTGATCAGTCTGGCACTGGGATTTTCCGGATGTATTTTTAACAACATGACAAGGGTCTTAATTTGTTTAGAGATAAAAATAATATCTATCAACAAAGATATTGATATTTCCGGATAAAGGCTTGGTTTTTTGTCACGTCTGTCAAAAAACCAAAAGCCGGATACCTGAGGTGAAAGTCAAATAAGGTTTAAAGATCCATCCTGAGCTGTGAGTATCAAAATCTTTTAGGCTCAAACCCTTCCGGGTTAAGCACCTTTACCTTCTGACCCGCCGGGGTCAGGACAAAAAGGCCCTTTTCAACAGCCAGCACTTTTGCTGTATCATCAAAGGCCATTCCTGCTAAACCTCCCATGACCGGCCGATGGGCATATTCCGGATAGAGCTGTTTAAATACGTGTATGTTTTTGTCATGTAAGCGTATCACATCATTGGGATGTACTTTATGCTTGACTTCAACAACGATGATCTCTTCCTTACCAAACAAAACAATGTCGAACTGGCCCTCCAGACCTTTATATCGCCTTCGTAAACTGTCCACTTTTTCAATAGTAATCCCACCCAATTGTGGAATTTGATCCAGGGCATTGCGAAAATGCTCTTCCGATGCATCACCAATGTTGATGCCCAAACCGCTGGCAATCTTTGAAAGACGCTGAAGGCTTTGTCGTGTTTCCTCGTATTGCCTGTTTAGCGATTGTATCGTTTTATCAATATATTCGCCTGTTTCCTTAAGCTTTTTATCCGTTTCCTTCATTTGCAGACCTGTTTCCTTCACTTGCAGACCTGTTTCCTTTACTTGCTTATCTGTTTCCAGGAACATTTGCCAAACCTGGTCAAATGTTGACGGTTTCTGCTGTGAATAGCCACCTACAGGCTCGTTGGCTTCGTTTTGGTTGTTTTCTTCTGAGTTCATCGAATATCTTTTGCTGCAAAACTATATCACATGAAGATCATAAACAAATCAAAGATTGCTAATGGTCAGTTAGTTAAGTTAAGCGGCGGATAAAATATTTCGTTCAGATAATCTTGAAATGGAAATCCGGTCTGCAATGTGTGTTTGACCGTTGGATATTTCGTTTTATTTTGTGGCTTTTATGGTAATTTTGCATGATAGAAAAAACCGCTTCGGCAATAATGAGACATTTCCTGTTATTTTCTTTTCTGTTAATATTCGCTTTACGGCTTCCTGTTCATGCCGGAAAAACCATACATATCACCCAGGAGTTTGCTTTTAACCCTCACCCTGATAAACATCAGCTGATAACCCATGACATACTCCAAACCATTGCACGCGGGTCAGGCAAGCTGCGCGCCTACACATCTTACCAATACAGATTGGGCCTTCATGTTATAATTGACCAAACGGAAAGAGATATCAAAAGGGTTTCGGTATACATCAAAGATGGTCACAGTTGGGGTGATACCCGCTACCGGGATTTTGATCTTGCTCACCTGCTTATGCCCGATCTGGCAAATATTACTCTGGAAATTGTTGATAAAGAAGGCATGTCACTGCACAAAAAAGAGTGGGAAGGTTTGGATGTGGTTTCGATAGGTGAACGCTGGCTTGAAACCGAATTCCGTTATTCGGGAGATACGGACATGTTGCATATCAGTTTTCCCCGCTATCGTTTTTACTATGACCACAGAAGCTCCCACCGTTTTACCCTTTGGCGCGAAGCACTTTCTGCCTATTATGAGGCAGGGGCCCAACTGAGTGAGGTAAAGGCGTTAATTTCCGGGATGGATACCTGCAAGGTACAGTCGCTATTGCTGGAGGAGTTCCGGCTTTGCCGCGCGGAGCGGATTATGGGGGAGATCCGGCATGCAAGTTTTCACCGGGTGCTTCTCTCCGGACAAAACGATCCGGATTCCATCCTGCCGAAATTTGATCATTTATACATGCAAACCGCGCTATTGCGACAAGCATACAACCGGTCACTGGCAGGTATTGATTCATTGTATTATTTGGAAGGGATCCGTGAATCAGAAAATCAGTCTCCTGCAAAAGCAATTGAAATGTTTAATGCGGCAATTTCTTACAACCCCTTCCATATTCCATCTCACCTGGCATTGGCCCGGGCCGATCTTGCCGGTCAAAACATAAATCAAGCCCTGCATCGATTGATTCCGGTTTTCACAATTATGAATCCAACAGGTGATGATAAATACAGGCTGGAAAGGGTTACACGTGAGGTTTTAGACAATTATTTTGCAATAACAGACTCGCTTAGGTCTGATGGTCGTTACACAGAATCACTGAAACTATTGCAGCAAGTAAAGGAGTTTTGTGACCATACACATCCTTACTTTGATTGCCCTGGTGAATTGCATGAATACACCGCTGCTAGTCACCTGGGCGTTTACCGATCGTTCCTTACAGTGTCGAGGCGGGCTTTGCGCAATGACAATATCCGTTTGGCAGAAACCTATACCCGGAGCGCCCTGAGCTATCAGGCAGATCATGATGAATATGTTTCTGATAACAAAGAGGCCCTGGAAAAAATGTTTATGGTGTTTTCAAGGAGCCGCGTTCTTGCAGATTTATTTGAGCTGCTTGAAGACAGCCTTGCATACAGGCGTAATATTCATCCTGCCAGGGAGATTGCTACCGGCTTCCCTGAACTATATACACATGTTGTCCATTCCGGAAATCATGACTTGCTTGCCACTGCCGTACTGAATTATGCAGCGGTAGGAATGCCCGAAAAAAGTACTGAATTGCTCCATATGCTCAAAAATGCGGGTGTTGAACCGGCAGTTGTAGCTTACCATCAGCGTGTGGCCGGCACCAAAACTGCTGACTTTTACAAAAATCAAAACAAAGCAGATTTCTCGCCATCACAGTATTTCAGGGAGTCGGGTATGGAAGGCCCATGGTTTGAAACCTTCAGAAAGTATCTGCTGGAAGCATGGCAATAGGTTTTTGGGAATGTAAGATGGTGTTGTCTGTTTTGACCTTTCCATTGTTATTATGGAATCACAATGAAGTCGCCCTGCTCTGTGCTCCAGTCGTAACCAAAAAAACCGGAGATTTTCAAACCTTCCAGGCTGTCCCTGATCCAGTCTACATCAAAAATGAGCAAGTCGGGAAAACCGGTGATGCCGGAAAAATAATCGTTGCCCCAGGTCGCTTTCATGCCGGTAATCCCTGTACCCGCTATAACCCCCACACTTGCTGTTTCACTGTCGCTGCGCGGGTAGATGAAGTAAGTACCAAGCCGGTCACCCGAAAGGAAAGTATCACCGAAAATGATGCCGTCGCTGAGAACTTTAACCGGCGAATGATCAAGCATTTTGGGCCATGCCAGGTTGTTTTCCGCGTTGCCGTAAATGATCACATTGCGGTGGGCATACAATTCCGGGCTGAACAGGCTATCGGGTATTACGTCAATCGATCCGTTGCCCCTGTAAAGGAAAGTCTCTGCATCAAACCGGGCTTTGTTCTTATACCAGTCGTTTTCTTCATTGCTGCCCACGGTGGCGTATACAAAAACCATCCGGTTGTCAAATGCCAGTTTGAAACCGCCATAGCGTTTGGGGTGTTTATGTGACAGATCGGGAGGCCCTGACGGTTCCCATACACCATTGCTTAGCTTCATTGTGAA
>SKTQ01000086.1 GCA_007122505.1 Bacteroidales bacterium
GGATAGGACCCGGTATTTTCTACCCGGACGCTAAGGTTTAAAGTTTCATTGTCGTGAATGGTGTCGGCAGAGAGTGCCAGTTCATCATATTGGAAAGTAGTATAACTCAGCCCGAACCCAAACTCCCATTGCGGATTAAAACCATCCATGTCGAATGTTTTTCCGAGCCGGTCGCTGCCTTTGTGCTGATAGGTGTAGAGTGAGCCACTGTAGCGAGGCCATGTGTATGGAAGCTTGCTGCTGGGGTTTGCCTGCCCGCTTATGAGGCTTGCAAGTGCTCTTCCTCCTTCGTGACCGGGCCAGTATGCCATCAAAATGGCATCTGCCAGGGGTTCAATGACCCTGATTACACGCGGCCGTCCCTGTAAAAACACCAGGATAATGGGCTTACCGCTTTTGTGAAATCTTTTTACCAGCTCTATCTGGTTGGGTGGAAGGTCCAGTTCATTGATGTCAGAGGGTTTTTCTGTGGCGGGTCTTTCACCGAGGGCCAGGAGGATCACATCCGCCTGCTGAGCCATACTTAGCAGGTGTGCTTCGCTTTCCACCTCGCCTTCATAACCGGTGCCGGGCGTGTACCTGACGCGTTGTTCCCCATATACATCCTGCAATGCTTCAAACAATGTTTTTTTTCCGGGATCATCAAAAGAGGGATCATCACCGGCCCAGGTGCGGCTCCAGGGGCCGTTGAGTGCAGTCAGTGCATGGGCACCGGGGCCGCTGACCAAAATGTTTTTTGCTCCCGGACTCAATGGCAGTATCTGATCCTGATTCTTGAGCAAAGTGATGCTCTCCAGTGCTGCCTGGTAACTCATCTCAGCAAACTCATCAGACCCAAATTTATCATATCCGGCCGGGTCGTGGTAGGGTGCTTCAAACAAACCAAGTTTAAATTTCACGTACAGGATTCTGCGCACGGCATCATCGATCCGGCTCATGGGGATCGCCCCGGCATTGACCAGTTCAACCACATTTTTCGCAAACTCAGCATCATAGGGCGTCATGCTCATGTCCAGACCGGCTGTCACGGCAATTCTTACTGCTTCCAGCGTATCTTTTGCCACATGATGCATGGTCACTAAGCGGTCCACATCCTGCCAGTCAGAAAGCACAAAACCTTTCAATCCAAGTTCGCCTTTCAGGATGTCGGTGATAAAGTACTTGTCTGCGTGTCCGGGAATGCCATTGACCGATCCTGAGTTTAGCATCACGGTAAGGGCACCGGCATTGATGGCATGCCTGAAGGGTTCTATATAGTATTGGCGGAGATAGTGTTCCGGGATGTAGGCCGGGCTTCGGTCTTTACCGCTGAAAGGTGTGCCATAGCCGACAAAGTGCTTTAAGCAGACTGCAACACGGGTAGTGTCTGACAGTGAACTTCCTTGCTGGCCCTCCACAAAAGCTACACCCATCACATTGTTGATGTGGGTATCTTCTCCATATGTTTCAAAAATCCTGCCCCACAGGGGTTGCATACTCACATCCAATACGGGCGCATAATTCCATGGTTGTGATGATGCACGCATTTCATAGGCGGTAATTTCTCCGGTTATCCTGGCAAGCTCAGGATTCCAGCTTGCAGCCAGCCCGATCTGATGGGGGAAAAGCGTAGAACCCGCTGTATAATTTGCGCCGTGAACCGCATCCATTCCATAGATCACGGGGATATTGTGTCGTGAGTGTTCTGCAATATAATCCTGTATGGTTTTGATGATGCGGTGCCACTCCTCCCTGGATGGTGGGTAAACGCCTTTGTTCTGAATGGATCCGATATGCACTTCCTGCAGGAAATAACGCAGTTTTGCCGTGTCAAGCACAAGCGTATCAAAGTCGTTCCAAAAGGGGCCTTCAGTGAGTGCGGTCAGGCCGACGTTGGTCATCTGGCCTGCTTTTTCTTCAAGGGTGAGTAGTTGCAATAAGCTGTCGGCCCGCTGGAGATGTATATCAGAATACATCTCCAGCTCAGGCGGGCGACAGCTACCAACCAAAAACAACACTCCAACAATGGGCAAAATGTGCAAATACTTCATAGTTCAAAAACTAGTAAACATAGAAAGGCACATTTGCCGCTCCTGCATTATTATATTGATCAGTGACATAAACCAGAATGCGGTATTCACCGGGTTCTGGGGGTGCATTGAAAATGATTCTTTTGAGGTCGGCTGAAACGATCAGTCCTTCGATACTTGCCGGACGCGGTTCATAATCACCGCCATCGCTAAGCACCTGTGGTTCGGGCATGATTTCTGCCCTTACACCCAAGCTTTCCTTGTCATGATGCTCTACGCTGATAATAACTGCATAGCTGCCGTCACGATCCAATTGCACGCTGTCAAAGCGTCCGCCCTTTCCTGCGATGGAAATATCCAGGATTCTTGGGGCCTTTTGCTCAGGCCATTCACCCGTCCAGAGATATTCCATTGTATGCACAGGTTCCATACTTTCGCCAGCTTCCGTAAAAAATCCGTACCATGAAGGTGTGCGTTCCTGCTTTTGTCCCCAGAGAAAAACGTAAGAGCCCATGCAGTTTGCATCATCTGCAAGTATGACATCTTTATAGCGGGTTTTTATGGTTTCTGATTTTTCTGTGGATGTTTGTTCAATTGGTCTTCCCCATGCTGTTTGAGGCATCTCCCAATGTCCGACAGGCCCCCATTCGGTAACCAGGTAGGGACCATCGTAGCCGGCATTTTCCAGGTATTGAGGCAGGTTGATCAATGCGCCGTACATTTGGATGGAGAGGAAATCAAGGTCGGGACAATTCTCTGCAATGTATGCAACTTCATCGGGGCCAATTCCGGCAAGCATAGTGGTGGTCACATGGTTACCGTCCACCTCTTTGATCATCTTCGCAATATCGTTTACGGCATCCCAAACTTTAAAATTAGTATATCGAAGGTTTAATTCGTTACCGATACCCCATCCAAGAAGTGCCGGATGGTCTTTCAGTTCCATTACCTCATGGCGAAAGCGTTCCAGTTGAGCTTTTACGGCGTCTTCATCATCATAATCAAATCCATGACGCTCACGTGCCATATCCAGTCCCATCATCACCATGAGGCCATGTTCGTAAGCTTCATCAAGGATTTCCAGGGCAGGGCGCCGGCTATTGTCTGTGCGCCATGTGCGGAATGAGTTACCGCCATGGGCTGCCACCCGGTAACAAGGGCCAAACTCGCAGCCGGCACCTTTTACATAAAATTCTTCACCATTTACAAACAAACGGAATCTTCCGTCAACTTCACGCATCTCAACATGGGAGGGACCTTCCGTTAGGTATTTACTGCCGGATTCCTGCGCCGGCGAACAAGCAAAAATCATAATTGCCGCAAGAAAAAAAATGAATAGATTAAGGGTTTTCATAAGCTTGGGTTTTGTTTGATCTTTTAAAAAAATTGTCAATCTTTAATCAACTCCTCTTCCAGTTCTTCCAGGGATTTTCCTTTTGTTTCCGGGACAAAGCGCCATACAAACAAGAAGGTTAACAGGCCAAAGATGGCATAAATCAGATACGTACCAGCTGACCCAAGGTATTCCAATTGCACAGGGAATACGGTTGCCACCGAAAAACTGACAATGGAGTTCCAGAAGCCCATGATTGATATGGCCAGACCGCGCAGCTTGTTGGGGAAGATCTCCGAGAGCAGGGCCCACATTACAGGACCGAGGGATATGGCAAAAGATGCCACAAACATCAACAATCCAATCAGTACCCATATTGAATGGATGCTGATGGAATGTTTCAGGATGATTTCCTTGAAATTGTTATAGGTATCCTGACCCACTTTTTCTTTTACAAGGCTGAAAAATGCCACTTCACTTTCGAATGCTTCACCCTGAAGTTCATCAAGGGCACGGATATTCATCAGATGGTAAGTGTCAGCCTGCATTTCCTGAACCTCTGCCATTAGATTCTCCATGGATTTAGCATCAATAGTATATTTCGCATTTAAAAATGAGAAACTTACAATCAGCATGGAGATACAAATACCGGCAGCACCGATATACAGCAAGGGCTTTCGGCCAAACTTGTCAATGAGCAGAATGGCCGCAACCGTCATCACCACGTTGGTAACGCCAAGGATTGCCGCCTGCAGGAAGGCAGCGTCTTTGCCGCCGCCTGCCATTTCGAAGATCATCGGTGCATAATAGAAGATGGCGTTTATGCCCGTAATTTGTTGAAAGAAAGCAATTCCGAAGCCTATGATCAACACGGTTTTCATTCGCCTGGAAAATACATCTGACCATTTGGCTTTTTCTCTATTGATGTCTTCGTGTAGACTTGACTGGATTTCTTTGAATACTACCTTAGAATGGATCTCCCCATTGATTTTTGCCAGTACGCAAAGTGCTTCTTCGTTATTACCCTTTTGCATGAGCCAGCGCGGGCTTCGAGGGACAAAAAACAGAAGTATCAGATAGATCACAGCCGGCACCGCCTCTACGCCTAACATAACACGCCATTTCAGGTCCGGATCGGCAATGGTTTGCTGAAAATAATAATTGGAAAAGTACGCGATTGAGATACCCAGTACGATGTTTAGCTGATTGAAGGTAACGAGTCTTCCGCGCAGGTTTTTGGGCGCTATTTCGGCAATATACATCGGAGCAACCAGTATGGCCATCCCTACACCCAGTCCACCCAGAATACGTGCAAAAAGAAAAATTCCGATATTAAAAGACAAGGCTGTGATTATAGCACTCAAGGTAAACAAAACAGCCGTAAGTTTCAGAATAGTGCGCCGGCCAAATCTGTCAGCCAGCCTTCCGGCTATGATATTCCCTCCTATGGCACCCAGGATCAGTGAACTCACCGAAAAGCCTATCAGCATAGAGCCGGAGTCCAGGTTAAACGTTCCGCGATAAAAAGGTGTTGCACCGGAAATGACAGCACTGTCAAACCCCAGAAGGAATCCTCCAAGGGCAACAATCAAACTGATAAAAACTGTATAGGATTTTTGGTTCATGTGGATATAGTCATTTTAAGATGTATTATGGGGATTATGAAAATATTATCCCCGCCATGTCGAAATCAGGCATACGGTTTGTGATACATAAAGTTGTGCATCAACAGCAGGGTAGAAACTGATTACCCCGCTGTTGATAACACCACCATCATCATCATTTTAACCAAACAACAGGTAGATCTCCGGTAAATTTTTAAATAGAGAAAAACCATTGTTGTTCATTTTTGCTGAACGGATAACCGTTGCAGTGCTTTTTATGTCGCACTTAAAAAGTGCTTAAATGAATCTTTTCCCGTGGTTTTACCGGATTCCGGATTAATAACCGGCATTTTGGTTGAACACACCTGCCGACAAGTCCATTTCTGTTTGTGGTATAGGCAGGAATCCTTTTGTTGCCGGGTTGAAAGTCACGTCAAATATGACTTGGTCGCCAACGTAGTTTGGGCCCCGGATGCCGGAATGGCTTAACTCTTGTGTGGCATAGTCCAGCCCGCGTCTTAATACGTCGAAGTAACGAATTCCTTCCAGTGATAGCTCCAGTCTTCTTTCTTTCCAGATATTTTCAAAAGTTGCCGGTACTGATTCCAGACCTACCCTTGCCCTGACCCTGTCAAGGTATTCCTGTTTGTTTGGGCTGTCGAGTTCAGCGGCCA
>SKTQ01000023.1 GCA_007122505.1 Bacteroidales bacterium
ATATCTACAGCAAACAAAACGGCTTTTACAACATTCGCATGCACAGGCCGGGCATGCCGGAAAAAATGGTCATGGACGACGTGCGCTTCTTCAATCCCTTAAAAGCCGGCGACGCTGAAGTCCTGCTGTGGCGGAAAAGCACCTTTACCATGTTTCCCGATCTGTGGGTAAGTGACCTGTTTTTTAACCATCCCCGCAGGATATCCGATGCCAACCCGCAACAAGAAAGTTATCTCTGGGGTAATGTGGAAGCTGTTGAATGGGTGTCTTTCGCCAACGACACCCTGCAGGGATTGCTATACACTCCGGAGAACCTGGATCCTGACCGGAAATATCCAATGATCGTTTATTTTTACGAACGATCTTCGGACGGTTTACACATGCACCAGGTGCCTTCGCCAAGCAGGTCAACCATCAACAGGTCTTACTTTGTGAGCAACGGCTATGTGGTTTTTGTACCTGACATCCGCTACAGGATAGGATATCCGGGTCAAAGTGCCTATGATGCCGTGGTGAGCGGCACCAAAGCCATGCTCAACCAATATCCTTTTATCGACAGGGAGAGGCTGGGTTTACAGGGGCAAAGCTGGGCAGGATACCAGATTGCCTGGCTGATCACGCGCACAGATATGTTCCGGGCTGCCATGGCAGGTGCCCCTGTGAGCAATATGATCAGTGCGTATGGCGGTATTCGCTGGGTGACCGGTATGAGCCGCATCTACCAGTATGAAGAAACGCAAAGCCGCATCGGTGGAACCATCTGGGATAAAACCCTGCGGTATATCGAAAATTCACCCATATTTTATGCCGACAGGGTAAATACTCCCTTGCTGATGATGCACAACGATGCCGATGGTGCCGTGCCATGGTACCAGGGTATTGAGTATTTTATGGCACTCCGGCGCCTTGGACAGCCTGTATGGATGCTGAACTACAACGACGAAGCCCACAACCTTACACGAAGACCCAACATGATGGACCTCAGCATACGGATGACTCAATTCTTTGACCATTATCTGAAGGGAGAACCCATGCCGCCATGGATGGAGTATGGCATACCGGCCGTCAGGAAGGGCATTGACGACGGCTATTAATTGCACCGGCAGGCTTCATGCTGCAACAACAGCATAAAAATCCAGTTGTTTGAACAGATAACCGGTTATAACCCAATTTCCGGACCGACCTTTTTCATAGCATTCAGGGATATCTCCACAAATTCCGGAAGGCTCAACCCCAGTTTTTCGCACTCCATGATGGTGTCCCTGTTGACGGAGGCGGCAAAGGCTTTTTCCTTCATCCGCTTGGTGACTGATTTTGGTTTCACGGAGGCCACCTTTTTGTCGGGATATACCAGCGCAGTGGCCGTAATCAGTCCTGTAACGGTTTCGCCGGCGGCCAGGGCATGGTGCAGCGGTTTGTGCCTTTGCTGACCGTGGGCAGCCATTTCATTATGCAGCTTCACAGCCTCCACCACATCGGCCGGCAAACCTTTTTCTTCCAGCATGCGTGCTCCCTCTAAGGCATGTACCTCCGGGTCGGCACCGGTGATTTCAATATCCAGATCATGCAGCAATCCGGCAAGGCCCCATTTGTCGGCATCTTCTCCAAGCCGGTCGGCCAGGGCGCGTAAAACTGCTTCAGAAGCCAGGCAGTGGGCAATCATTTTTTCATTCTTCACATGGGATGTCAACAGGACATAAGCTTCGTCTCTTGTCATATTTCCTGATTATTATTGTGATGCGTTATTTTCGGCATAGGGCTTAGCCAATTTCCAGCTTGCCCCCTTCCGTATCCTTGTCATACCACTTGATCTCTATTTCCAGCTTGTGCTGTATGCCTTTGGCAGCTTTGTCCTTGTCTTCAAGCTCCACCTCCAGTTCAAGCTTATCCGAAAACTGAACCTGCACTTCATCATTTCCTGACTTAAGTGTGATCCGGCCCTCATCCATTTTTGCTGCAAGCTGCTTCAGAAAAGCAGCCACATCCGACCGGGTTTTCCATTCTTTGGTTTTAAACAAAATCACTTCCTTGTTTTTCATAATATTGATTTTTATGGTTAAGATGTTGAAATGTCAAAATGTCGAAAGGTCTAATTGTCTCTTATGTTTTGCGGCCTCTGCTTTAAAAATTTTGCGGCCTTAGCGAGGAAAAAAAAGCAAAAGCGGGTTGCGGTTGATTTTTTAACCGCAAAGACGCAGAGCACGCAAAGAAAATGTACCAATTTATGAATGTATCAATGTGCAAATGTACAAATGACGATCCTTTGCGGTTTTTGCGTGATTTAACCTTTGCGGCCTTTGCGAGGGAAAAAATTAAATTTTTCACCACAAAGCACACAATGAACACAAAGTTTTTACTACATACTTCTTACTGCATACTTCTTACTCTCACCCCCTCGCTCCTTCTCTCCTTCTCTCATTCTCCCCCTCTCTCCTCGCGAGTAGCCTAAACAAAAATAACGCGAGGATAGCGCTAAGGATGGCCGGAATATATGCATAGGGTATTTCCGGCAAACTGTCCATATCAAGGCCTGAGTCGGCTCCGCCTGCAAAAAAGAAGACGGTGACTGCAAGAGCGTTGTTAAAAAAGTGGGCAAAAACAGGAACCCAGATATTTCCGGTATATACCATCATATAGCCCAGCACTAGTCCAAGAAGCAGCCGGGGCAGGAAGCCGTAGAACTGCATATGCATGGCACTGAATAAGATGGCAGCCACAATCACAGCCACATGCATGCTGCCTGTCCATTGTCTGAAGATACGCTGCAATGCCCCGCGGAAGATAAACTCTTCGCCGATGGCAGGTATCACGGCGATCATAAAAATATTGAACAACCAGCCTTGCACGGTAGAGACATCCAGCAATAGTCTGGTCATCTCCTGTGCCGAATCCTCCGCCCGGCGCATCCAGTTCTCAATGCCCTGCAGCGACTCGGGCAGGGTAAGCATTTGGTTGATCATGGTAAAATAATAAACCATCGGTATCACAACCAGCATGATGACAGCCGAGATCAACAAACTTTTTCCCTTCGGGATACGCGTTGCCTGCAGGTAAACGAAAGGCTTTCTGTCCATCAGGAAGGCAAATACCAGAGAGGACGTGATAAACAAGCCCAGGTGGCTGAGAATCTGCACATAGCGCAGCAGGTTGATGTCAGCGGACTTTGGGTCCATGGACTCAAAAACTGCCGTTCCAAAGAATGGCAAAGCCACAAGCATGCCAATAAATAATACCACCAGGGTGCTGACAACCATCACTAAGCCCAGAAGCAAGAATTTAAGAAAGGGGTGCAGTGATCCTAAAACGCCTTCGTCTTTCATGTCTTTCACAATTTATCTTTCCGGGAAAGAGGAAACAACCGCATGATGGTTCCGGGCTTGCATATTTTTCTGTGGTATGCTCCCGGGTTTTGTGCAGGTTTCACATTTCCCTGTAACTTTGTTCTCATCTAAACTTCAAAAATAAGCATTCCCATCAAATGTTACCAGCAGATTCCCATATTTATACCCGTTCGGTCAGGATTGGCAGGATAAACTTCCATCAGCTTCCTGTGGTGCTGGCACCCATGGAAGACATTACAGATCCTCCCTTTCGCCGGCTGTGCAAGGAAATGGGTGCCGATTGGGTATATACCGAGTTTATCTCCGCCGACGGGCTGATCCGTGACGCCGACAAAAGTTTGCACAAGCTGGATATTTATCCCGATGAGCGGCCCGTTAGCATACAGATATTCGGTGCCAATCCCGATGCCATGGTTGAAGCCGCCAGGATTGCCGCAGAAGCCCAGCCGGATTTTGTGGATATCAACTTCGGCTGCCCGGTGCGCAAGGTAGCCTCCAAAGGTGCCGGATCGGGCATGATGAATGATGTTCCAAAGATGGTTGACATCACCCGGCGCATTGTAAATGCGGTAGATTTGCCCGTAACAGTCAAGACCCGTTTGGGTTACGATCAGAAACACAAAAACATTGTGGATATTGCAGAGCGTTTCCAGGATTGTGGCATCGCCGCGCTGGCTATACACGGCAGGACACGCTGTCAGCTCTATCGTGGCACGGCCGACTGGACGCTCATCGGCGAGGTGAAAAACAATCCGCGCATGCATATTCCCATCATCGGCAATGGCGACATTGTGGATGGGCACACGGCGAAATCTGCTTTTGAGCGATTTGGTGTGGATGGTATCATGATTGGACGGGCTGCCACCGGTTATCCATGGATTTTTCGGGAGGTCCGTCATTATCTGGATTCAGGCAGGTTGCTCCCGCCGCCGTCACTGAAAGAACGTCTGACTGTCTGCCGGAGGCATATTGACATGTCGGTAGAGTGGAAAGGCGAGCGTACGGCCATTTTCGAAATGCGCAAGCATTACGGGTCTTATTTCCGGGGCTTGCCCAATTTTAAGCCTTTCCGCATGCGGCTGGTGAATGCGGGCAGCCGGGAGGAGCTGGAGGAGGTGCTGCAGGCGGTGGAGGATGAGCGGGGATGGGAGCTGGGGGATGAGGGTTGAGAGCTGGGAGCTGGGAGTTGGGAGCTGGGAGTTGGGAGCTGGGAGGTGGAGAAAGTAAAAAGTAGGAAGTAAGCAGTAAGCAGATTGAAACCCCCATTGAAGTGCTGATTGCATTATGCTTTGCGGGCTTATTTTTTTTTGCGGGCTTTGCGTGAAACATTTTATTCCTCGCAAAGACCGCAAAGGTTAAATCACGCAAAAAGCGCAAAGAAAGGCTGCATTATACATTCGCAGCAACTGAGAGAGGACTCACGGAGGTAAACGGAACGCCCTGATAAGGGCAAATTAATTCAGCCCAGTGGCAACGCCCCGGGTAAATGCGGGCAACACCTCACCAGTGCTCTGAAGGGGCAGCTTAAACACAACTACAAAGAGCTAAATAACAGGTAAATACCAAACTATAAACAGGTGAAATGACCTTTTCCTTGGGACTATGACCAACGGGTAACGGAATAACCGGAAAACAAAACGTTTATCATGAACATACGTAATATCATTTTTGACTTGGGGGGTGTACTTCTGAATGTTGATTATACCTTAACCATTGCGGCTTTCAAAAGACTTGGGATGACCAATTTTGATGAGTTTTTCACACAGGCGGCCCAGGTTAAGCTGTTTGACCGGCTTGACACCGGCGAGTTATCACCGGATGAATTTCGCGACAGCCTGCGTGAGCTTTCAGGCCTGCAGCTCACCGACCGGCAAATTGACGATGCATGGAATGCCATGTTGCTCGATATGCCTTTGGAGCGGGTGGATCTTTTGAAGCGGATTGGCCGGCACTACCGGCTTTTCCTTCTCAGCAACACCAACGCCATTCATTACCCGGTGTATATGCAATATATGCACAATACTTTTGGGTTTAACAGCCTGGAGGCTTTGTTTGAGAAGCAATACCTGTCGTATGAGGTTGGTCTTCGAAAGCCTGATCCTGCAATTTATGAAATGATCATCCGGGAAAACAACCTGTTTGCGAAGGACACCTTGTTTATCGACGATTCTTTTCAGCATGTTGAGGGCTCCCGCCAGGCCGGCGTGTGGTGCAGCAGGTGTGGCGACGACTCGGCGACCTCGATGATGCGG
>SKTQ01000199.1 GCA_007122505.1 Bacteroidales bacterium
CATCATCAATCGATAATCGATCATTGAAAATCGATCATCGAAAGGTTGTTATGTCAAATTGGCTTCAAAAAGTTTCCAGATTGATTCACCATCAGGCAATGGAGCCAGAACGTGAACGGTTTCGCCGCTGACAGGGTGTGTAAAAGATACAGAACGGGCATGCAGGTGAATGCTGCCGCCGGGGTTAGAGCGGTCATATCCATATTTCAGATCCCCTTTGATGGGAGACCCAATGGCTGCAAGCTGTGCCCGCACCTGGTGGTGCCTGCCGGTAAGCAGTTCCACTTCCAAAAGAAAATACCGGTCACTCTTCGCAATGAGTTTATAAAGCAGCTCAGCCCTTTTAGCCCCTGGGGTATTCTCATGAACCACGTAAGACTTATTCTGCTTTTCATTTTTTTTGAGATAATGAACAAGTTTACCTGATGGTGCCGGCGGACAAACGGCAACTACCGCAAGGTATTTTTTGGCAATGGCTTTGTTTTTCAGCATCTCATTCATCCGTGTCAAAGCCTTTGAAGTGCGCGCAAAAATGACTGCACCACTCACCGGACGGTCGATACGGTGCACTACACCCAAAAAAACACGTCCCGGCTTATTGTATTTTTCTTTGATGTAGGATTTTACGGTCTCCGAAAGGGGGATATCGCCGGTTTTATCGCCCTGTACAATTTCGGAGGCAAGCTTGTTGATAATGATCAGATGATTGTCTTCAAATAAAACGCGGGATTTCAGCAATCCATAAGGGTAATGGTTGCCTGAAGCGGCATCATCAGAATGGCCCGAATCAATATTGCTCCTTCTCATTGGGAAATTTTAGCTGCTTCACATCGGAAATATAATTTTCCACGGAGGTTTTGATTTCATCATAAAGATTGCTGTACCTGCGCAAAAAACGCGGAGAAAAGTCCTTGTTGATACCAAGCATATCGTGAAGTACGAGCACCTGGCCATCCACCTTGTTGCCGGCGCCGATGCCAATAGTCGGAATGCTGATTTCCCTGGTGACTTTTTCTGCCAAAACTGCAGGGATTTTCTCAAGTACCAGTGCAAAACAGCCGGCCTCAGTCAGAAGGTGCGCATCCTCAACCAGCTTCCGCGCTTCTTCTTCCTGTGTGGCACGTACCACATAAGTACCAAATTTGTTGATAGATTGGGGGGTGAGGCCAAGGTGTCCCATCACCGGTATCCCCGCTGAGAGGATACGGTCAACAGATTCTATGATCTCCCGTCCCCCCTCCAGTTTCACGGCATTGGCATTTGATTCCTTCATGATCCGGATAGCCGACAGCAACGCTTCCCTGCTGTTTCCCTGGTAGGTCCCAAAGGGCAGGTCAACCACTACCAGTGCCCTGGATACTGCACGCATCACAGAACTGGCATGATAAATCATCTCATTGAGCGTGATGGGAAGCGTGGTTTTGTGACCAGCCATCACATTGGCGGCCGAATCACCCACCAGGATCACATCAATGCCCGCCCGGTCAACAATGCGGGCCATGGAATAGTCGTACGCGGTCAGCATGGATATCTTTACCTCCCGGAGCTTCATCTCCTGCAAAACATGGGTGGTAACCTTGGTTACATTTGGTGCCTTCATGGGCTGGAAGTATTTTAATGATGAACTGAAATTTGCCTGCTTCTAAGATTTGATGCCGGATACCATGCTCTAATAACTCAACAAGCAGCTGTTTCACTTTGTGAAACAGTATTTAGCGGACAATCGGCAGAGATTGCCGGAAGCTTGTCCGGAATGCGGTTGTATCTGTAGCTTATTCAAAAACCAATCAAAACGGCCAAAAGTTGTTGTCGTACCAGATTTTTTCCGTGAGCTGCTTATTGAGATCCACCAGCAGTTTGTGATGACCTTTTTCCCAGTTGGCGAGCCATTCAAACAATTCTTTTTCATTGGGATCGGACGTTTCCGCCGCTCTTTTGGAATAGGCTTCCACAGATTTTGTTTCCATGTCGATCGCTGCTGAAATAGCTGCTGATTCAAAACCCGAACCGCTGATGTCCTGCACCATTTCATCCGTCAGGATGGTGTTGGCAATGGCGTCATGGCCGGGAGCTTTTTCCAGCTCATTTCTGTCAAAACGGCCCGACTCTCCGTAATGCTTCAACTGCTTTTGCAGAAAGTCAATATGGGTTTGCTCCTCATCAGCCATGACCTGAAAAATTTTACGAACATCCTCGTTTGTGGTTTGAGCGGCAACCTGTTCATACAGGGATTTTCCCCTGTGCTCCATAATAATGGCTTGCTTCAAAATATCTTTTACACCTTCTGTACTCATGATGCTGGTTTTTTAAATGTTTGATTTATAAAGTTTTACTACGCATAATGTCGGCATCAACACAATGATCATCCGTGATGAACATATTGGTTTCGTTAAAACAAAAATAGGCTTTTTCAGCAAATGAATCACATTATTGCTTTGATTAATTCAGATTATATGGTTGTATGTTCGTTTCAATATTACCGGGATAAGGAAAAACAAACAAGGAAAAAACGTATTTTTGCAGACAAAGCATGTGTTTATGGACTGGATAACAGAGAGGCTGGTGAGTGATTTGTTTGCCGGTTGGTACGGTGAACCTCCGCACAAGATCACCCCGATGCCGGCAGGAGGCTCAAACCGGCAATATTTTCGCCTCTGGGCAAAAAATTACACGGTTGTTGGCGCATACAACCCGGATACACGCGAAAATGAAGCATTTTTTCAGCTCACAAACCATTTTCACAGCCTGGGCCTGCCGGTACCTAAGGTGCTGGCAAAGGATACTGAAACCAACTGTTACCTGGTTACCGACCTGGGCGACACCAGGTTGTTTTCGCTGCTGCCCCATAAAGAAAATATTGATTTCGACGCACATGTTATGTCGCTGTATCAGCGTGTAATCGATCACCTGGTAGTCTTTCAGACCGAAGCCGCAAAAAAGATCGACTTCTCCATATGCTACCCGCGGCACGCTTTTGACGAACAGTCGATGATCTGGGATCTCAACTACTTCAAATATTATTTTTTAAAAATCACCGGGATCCATTTCGACGAACAGGGCCTGGAAGAAGATTTTCGGCGGTTTATTCAACTTTTGAGCAAGTCACCGGCCGGGTATTTCATGTACCGCGATTTTCAGTCGAGGAACATCATGATCAGGGAAGATAATCCTTGGTTCATTGATTACCAGGGCGGGCGAAAAGGACCGCTGGAGTATGATATTGCCTCCCTCCTCTTTGATGCCAAGGCCAATATACCCTTTCATCAGCGCGAAGAGCTTCTCTCTTATTATATGGATAAAGCGGGCGAAAAAGTTTCCATCCGGCGGGAAACATTCAGGAGGTCTTTTTATGATTTTGTTGTGATGCGTATTTTGCAGGCACTGGGCACCTATGGATTTCGCGGCGGGGTAGAAAAGAAAAAGTTTTTCTTAGAAAGTCTGCCTTATGCCCTGAATAACCTTGCATGGCTTGACGAAAACCAATTGTTTCCAAAAGAAACGCCCTATTTAAACCGGATTTTGAAAAACATAGTGCAGGAAAAACCAACACTTGGAGAAGATGGCCGGGAAGAAATCCTGGCTCCCCCCGATGATACGCTGACCGTGCGCATCGGAAGCTTCTCCTACAGAAATGGGATTCCCGCCGATAATTCAGGACATGGCGGTGGCTTTGTTTTTGATTGCCGTGCCCTGCCTAATCCCGGCAGGGAAGAGCGATACAAATCGCTCACAGGAAAACACCATGACGTAATTCGGTTCTTAAACAACGAACCTAATGTCGCAGCCTTTTTTGAGCATGCAAAAAACCTTGTTGAACCGGCAGTGGAAACATATTTGGAACGAGGTTTCTCAAGCCTGACCGTCTCATTTGGGTGTACAGGCGGCCAGCATCGTTCTGTCTATTGTGCCGAAAAACTGGCAGGACACCTGAGAGATAATTATGAAATAAATGTGATAGTACAACATTTTGAAGAATCCAACTGGCCCGGCAGATCGTGATCGTTATGCGTCCAAAACAGGCGGTAACCAAGCAATGATCTTTGTTTATGTCCATGCATAATCACAAAAACCGCGGAGGTTGAGAACTCCGGCCGGCCATCTAAACCAAAGAAAAGCCCGATATGAAAGCCATGATTTTTGCCGCAGGCATGGGCACACGACTTGGTTCTCTGACACAGAAAACACCTAAGGCCCTGGTAGAGATTTGTGGCAAGCCCATGCTGTTGCATGTGGCCGAAAAACTCATGGCTGCCGGTGTAACCCAAATCGTGGTAAACGTGCACCATCATGCAGGCAAAATGAAAGCTTTTATCCGCAGCCTGCATTACCCGGGTGTACAATTCCACATTTCCGACGAAACAGACAACCTGCTGGACACAGGTGGCGGTTTGTTGCATGCCGCATCCCTTTTGCAGGGCGATCAGCCGGTGATCCTGCACAATACCGATGTCCTTTCCGATGTTGATCTGCTAAAGATGTTGGATTTCCATATGTCTGACAAAGCATTGGCAACCCTGGCAGTTAGCAGGAGAAAGACGTCCAGGTACTTCCTCTGGCATCAAAACCTGCTTGCCGGCTGGGAAAATACGGCAACAGGCGAAAGGATACTAACGCAACAGGCACCTGCGGAAAAAATTGACCAAATGGCATTCAGCGGGATTCATATACTGGACCCACGCATTTTTGACCTGATTACGGAAAGTGGTGTATTCCCTATCAATACAGCATACCTCCGGCTGGCAAAAGAACAAAACATTCTGGCTTTTGAACACGACCCCCGATTTTGGGCCGATGTGGGTTCTCCTGAAAAATTGCAAAAAGCGGAGCAAATGGTCATGAATAACCCAGAACGTTTTATTGATTTTATGTGAAAAGCACGCACCGGAGTGTTTTGTTTATGTCTGCGGGTGAGGATTAAGTAGGCATTAGGCAGTAAGCAGGAAATCAAAACAAGCCTTTTGAATGTTTTTGGTTCACGCAAAAATCCCAAAGGAACAAAGAAAACCTAACATAACATCCCACTTTTAACATTTTGACACTTAGACATTTTCACATTTACACATTTGTACATTTTCACATTAAATCACCATGGAATCATTTCTGAAGAAGCTTGTGGATCATATTTGGGAAACCCATGCCGGCAACCTGGGCGACCTGTGCATCGTAACACCCAACCGGCGGGCAGGATTATTTATCAGAAAATATATCACAGATAAGATCAATAAACCCACATGGGCTCCCGAGATTTTAAGCATCGAGGATTTTTTAAACAAAATTTCCGGACTCACCATCTGTGACCACCTCACCTTGCTGTTTGAATTTTATACAGTTTATCAGTCACTGGAAAAGGACAAGGCTGATGAACCGGAAGCGTTTTTCTCGTGGGCACCTGCCCTCCTTCGCGATTTTGACGACATTGACAATGCCCTTGCAGAACCCGGAAAATTATATGCATACCTGGAAGACATCCGTTATATCGACACCTGGAACCCCGATGGCAGTGAACTGACCGATTTCCAAAAAAATTACCTTTCTTTCATCAAAAAACTAAAAACTTACCACAAGGCGCTCAAAGTACACCTGACCGGAAAAAATATGGGATGGCAGGGCCTTTCATCCAGGCTGGCTGCACAAAAGCTCAGCGGTGAAAAGCCTGACATCCCATGGGAGCATGTGATTTTTGCCGGCTTCAATGCCCTTAGCCAGGCCGAGGAAACCATTATCGGCGCATTGTTAAGCAAAAACGCCGCAACATATATTCCTGATACCGATCCTTTCTATATCGATGACCCCGCCCATGAAGCAGGACGCTTCATCAGAAAGTACCGTTCACTTTTTGACCTGAAAACCATGGAGACGGGTGAAGACGGATTCCGCGATGACAAAAAAAACATCCGGATATTTGGTGTGGCGAAAAACGTAAACCAGGCCCGACTTGCTGGCAACCTGCTAAAGAATGAACCAGAACTCAGCACCGACGAAAACACCGCCGTGGTGCTCGCCAATGAAAACCTGCTGATTCCCACGCTAAATGCACTGCCCGGAGATATCCAGGGCCTGAATGTAACCATGGGCTACCCACTGGCGAAAACAAATATGTTCAGTTTTTTTGATGCATTGTTCCGGCTACACATGCGGGCTATCCTTCCAGTAAAGAACAACAGCGATCCATATGCTTTTTATCATAAGGATGTGCTGGTTTTGTTGTCGCACAGCAATAGCAGCCTTTTATGGGACCTTGAAAAGGGAGATGAAAAGATCTCCGGGATGCTCAAAAAACTAAATGCCTCGAACCGCAGCTTTGTAAGCTTTGATGAGCTGGTCGCCATGTCAGAAAATGACGATGCTTTTCAGGAAGCTTTCTCACTTCTGTTTGCCGATTGGCAAAATAATCCACACAAGGCTTTTGCCAGCCTGATCAGGCTCACCGAAAAATTCGACCTGTTATTCAGAGAAAAAGCCGGGAGGCAAGGTGGTGACATTATACAAACACCCTTTTTTACGGACTTTGAGTCGCTCTATTATTTTGGCAAGATATTCAGGCAGGTGATAAACCTCCTTTCCGGTTACCCTTTTTTGGGTTCTCTCCGCACGTTGTACAAGTTATTCAGGCAAACGGCTTCTGAAACCAGCCTTTCATTTACGGGTGAGCCCCTGGAAGGCTTGCAAATCATGGGAATGCTGGAAACCAGGACCCTTGATTTCGATCATGTGATTTTGTTATCAGCAAATGAAAACATTTTACCCCGGCCCAAAAGCAGCAACTCCTTTATCCCTTATGAGGTAAGAAAATCCTTTGGTTTGCGATTGTATCACGACCAGGATGCAATTTACGCCTACCATTTTTATCGCTTACTGCAAAGAGCCCGCAATATTTATATCATTTACAATACAGAAGCACAAGATGCAGGAAGCAGCGAAAAAAGCAGATTCATTACACAGCTTCAATATGAATTGCCGGCATATAATTCAGGAATTCAGATTCATGAAGAGATTGTATCACTACCCCCTCCCCTTGATTCAGGGGATCATGTAATCACTATCCCCAAAACACCGGACATCCAGCAGCGCCTTGATGAAATATCGGAAAAGGGATTTTCACCTTCTGCCCTGAGCACTTACATCAATTGTCCCCTGCAATTTTATCTTGACCGGCTCGCACGTATTGACGAAGCGGAGGAAGTGGAGGAAACACTTGAAGCCCGCACCATTGGCAGTGTTGCCCATGGAGTACTGGAGAAATTATTTCAGCCCTGTATCGGGCAGGTACTTCGGAAAGAACACATCTCCGGAATGCAAGAACAGCTGGAAGCCACACTGAATAGCGAGTTTTCAAAAGAATACAAGGGAGGCGACACCACAAGGGGCAAAAACCTGTTGCTGTATCATCTTACCTTAAGATATTTGGAGAATATTCTGAAAGCAGAGGCAGAGGCCATTGAAAAGGCAGCAGTCGATAACAAAATGATCACCATTCTGGCACTGGAGCAAGAATTGCACACCACCATCACACTGCATGAAGGAAGCAATAAAGAAAAAACGGTCCGGCTGAAGGGACTTGCCGACCGCATTGACACCATAGGAGGAGTGATCAGGGTTATTGACTACAAAACCGGACGCATCGGGCCCTATGAACTGAGCTTCAAAGAGTGGGGCATTCCCTTTAACAAAAGCGACAAATCCAAAAACTTTCAGTTGCTGTTCTATGCATATATGTATAGTAAGATGAATGATGCGGAAGCAGACATTGAACCGGGCATCCTGTCATTGCGCAGTCCTGCCAAAGGATTACAAATAATGACCCACCCGGGTGGGAAAGGCATTCTAAAAAAGGAGGATATCCGGGCCTTTGAAAGTGAACTGAAGATCTTATTAGAGAAGTTGCTTGATCCGGACATTCCGTTTGCTCAAACAGATGACAGTAGCAATTGTCAGTACTGTTTGTTCAGTAAGATGTGCCGCCGGTTTTAAGATGAGCCGTTTGTTTCAAACAAGGTCAGCATATCAGCCGATCATTTTCTTACTTTCTGCAAGCACTTTATCCAGACCATCGGCATCTGAGCCCCCTGCTGTGGCAAAAAACGGTTGACCGCCCCCTCCTCCTTTGATATGGTTTGCCAGGTTACGCACCATGTTACCGGCATGCAGGCCTTTCTGTTCAACGAGGTTTTCTGCGATCATGATGGTGATCCCGGGCTTGCCCTCCGATTCGTGGGCAATTACCAGGAAGAGATCATCCACTTTGCCTTTAAGCTTGAAAGCCAAGTCTTTGGCCGCTTTTGCATCCATTGAAACACGGGTTCCGATATAGTTGACACCACTGATGTTTTCCGCGTTGCCTGCAAGATGATCCACCATTTGCTGAAGCTGCTGTTGCTGCATGGCAACCAGCTCTTTTTTCATGGCTTCGTTGTGTTCCAGTACCTGGCCCAGGGCTTTTATGCTGTCTTTGGGATGTTTCAAAAGTTCCTTCAGGCTATTCAGCTCGTCAATCTTTGATTGGATAAACTCCTCAGCAGCACGTCCGGTAACTGCTTCAACCCTTCTGATCCCGGCGGCAATGGCGCTTTCGGAAACAATGGCAAACAGCCCGATCTGTCCTGTGGCCTTCACGTGGGTGCCACCACAAAGCTCAGATGAGAAGGCATTGTCAAATGCAACAACACGCACCTTTTCTCCGTATTTTTCTCCAAAAAGCGCTGTTGCACCCATCTGCTCCGCCTCTTCCATACTTAAATCACGATGTTCCTCCATGGAAATATTTTCCCTGATTTTCTCATTAACCAGACGCTCCACAGCCAGTATTTCACCGTAGGTCATTTTGCCAAAATGGGAAAAGTCAAAACGGAGACGCTGATCGTCAACCAATGAGCCCTTTTGCTGAACATGACTACCCAGAACAGTTTTCAATGCTGAATGCAGTAAGTGGGTTGCCGTATGGTTGTTTTCTGTAAGCAAACGCTTGGTTGAATCGACAACTGCCGTAAACGTACCCGTTAATTCGGCGGGTATATCTGGCATGAGGTGGATAGAAAGGTTATTCTCTTTGCGGGTATCAATGACCGGATATCGCTCTCCATTTAGAGTCAAAAAGCCGCGATCACCCACCTGCCCGCCTGACTCGGCGTAAAAAGGTGTTTGATCAAGCACCACCTGGTACAGGGTTTTCCCTTTTGCATCTACTTTTCGGTACTTCACCACCGACACCTCGGCTTCGAGTTTTTCATAACCCAGGAAAACCGTATCTTCTGTCCGTTGCTTAAGTTCAATCCAGTCTCCTGCATCCACAACAGCCGCCGCACGGCTACGCTCTTTTTGTCCGCTCATCCCCTCTTCAAAGCCTTTAAGGTCAACAGTCCATCCCTGTTCCCTGGCCATCAGCATAGTCAGGTCGATCGGAAAACCATAGGTGTCAAACAACTCAAAGGCAAATTTGCCGGGTATAACCTTCTTATCAGGATGTGCGTGAATAAACTGTTCAAACTTTTGTATCCCAACTGACAGGGTGCGAAGGAACGTTTGCTCTTCCTCGGCAATCACTTTGGTGATCAGTTCCTGCTGGGCTTTCAGCTCGGGAAAAGCTCCGCCCATGTGATTTACCAGATCATTAACCAGCAGGTTTACAAAGGGTTCGCGAAAACCAAGGAAGGTATAACCATAGCGGATGCCTCTGCGCAAAATGCGACGAATAACATATCCTGCCTTATTGTTTGAAGGAAGCTCACCATCGGCAATGGCAAAGGAAACAGCACGTAAATGGTCGGCCACCACACGCATGGCCACATCGGCTTCGGCATTGTCACCGTATGCAATACCCGAAAGTACCTGCAATTTTTCAATATAGGGAAGAAAAACGTCGGTGTCGTAATTTGATTGCTTGTTTTGAAGAACCATACAGAGGCGTTCAAAACCCATACCCGTATCAACATGCTTTGCAGGCAGAGACTTTAACTTCCCGTCCGACATCCTGTTGAAGGCAATAAACACCAGGTTCCAGATTTCGATCACCAGTGGGTGGTCTGTATTTACAAGTGCAGCACCATCAATCGCCTGCCGCGCTTTTTCATCGCGGATGTCCACGTGAACTTCGGAGCATGGGCCACACGGTCCGGTGTCACCCATCTCCCAAAAGTTATCTTTCTTTGAACCAAACAATATCCGCTCTTCAGGTACAAAAGGTTTCCACAGGTCATACGCTTCATGATCGGCTTCCAGCCCATCATCGGGTGAACCTTCAAAAACGGTCACGTACAAACGATCTTTGTCGATCCCATAAGTTTCGGTGAGCAGCTCCCACGCCCAGGCAATGGCTTCCTTCTTGAAATAATCACCAAAACTCCAGTTGCCAAGCATTTCAAACATGGTATGGTGGTAAGTGTCATGGCCAACTTCTTCCAGATCATTGTGCTTGCCTGAAACACGCAGACATTTTTGTGAATTCGCAACACGAACATGTGAAGGTGTGGAATTGTCAAGAAAAATATCCTTAAACTGGTTCATGCCCGCATTGGTAAACATTAGTGTAGGATCATTCCTCATCACCATGGGGGCCGACCGGTAGATTTCATGGCCTTTGTCCTTGAAAAACTGAAGAAAAGCCTGGCGTATTTCTGAAGAATTCATTGAAAAAAATATTTTTTTTAATTTTAGGTGTCAAAATTACATGATTTTTTTTAGTTTTGTAGAATGGTGTAGTGTTTTCAAGCAAAGCTCAGTTTATGAAACCGCTTTGATCCAACTCTTTTTTCCAGAAACCGATCAAATTAACGTGTATGAGTAAAATTCAATACCGTTTTAACACAAAATCACTTTCGGTAGAGCGAGTTAACAAGACGTTTAAAGACAGGTTAAAAGTCTTGCTTCGTTATGTGCTTGCCGGATTGGTATTTTCAGTAATCGTTCTGATTATTGGATTTACCTTTTTTGAGTCACCCAAAGAGCGTATTCTAAAGCGGGAAATAGACCAGTTCAAACTACAGTATCAACTGCTAAATGACAGGATCAACGTCTTTGAAAACATTCTCGCTGATATGCAGGAGCGTGACGACAACATTTACCGTGTGATTTTTGAAGCCGACCCCATTCCCAGGCCCATTCGTGATGCTGCATTTGGTGGTACCGACCGCTATGCGCATCTGGCCGGATACCAGAACAGCGAACTGATGTCGCGAACATTGCAACGTATTGACCAGCTGGCCAGCCAGCTCTATGTGCAATCCAAGTCTTATGATGAAGTATTCCAGATGGCCCTGAACAAGGCGGATATGCTGTCATCCATTCCTGCTATCGTACCTGTAGAGCTGAACAACAGGACCCGGCTCAGCTCGGGTTACGGTATGCGCATACACCCCATCTACAAAACCATGCGCATGCATCATGGCGTTGATTTTACCGCCGAGATCGGCACCCCCATTTATTCGCCTGGTAATGGTATTGTCACAAGGGCCGAAAGAAACCGCCATGGCTACGGCCTTCTCATTGAAATTGATCATGGATACGGATATGTGACGCGCTATGCCCATCTTAGCAAAATGGAAGTAAGGACAGGGCAGGAAGTGGTCAGGGGAGAGATCATCGGAAGAGTAGGCAATACCGGCAGCTCAACAGCCCCCCATCTTCACTACGAAGTACACCGCAACGGCAGAACAGTCAACCCTGTCTATTACTTCTTCAACGATCTTAGTCCCGAAGAGTTCGAAATTATTATCGAACGCGCATCACGCGTCAATCAATCACTGTCATAAAAACCGACAAACCGGATTAAACCGGCACCAACTTCACCCATTTATTCAAGCATTCATTGCCTGATAACAGGTTGTCATTCTATGCTTAGCCTGTAGATTTCCCGCCCGCGCGATCCAATAACCACCCTGTTGCCCCACACCACGGGCGAAGCTTCAAAATTCCGGCCAAGCCTCCGGCGATAAAGAATTCGGCCATCCCGGCCATCAAGCAAATAGACATTCCCCTCCACATCACCGGTGAAAATAAACAGATCTCCAAACTCATTATACAAGGCAACCGGCGATGACCAGCTGTAAGCACTCAGCAGTGTCCTGTAAACAATATCCCCGGTCTGCTTGTGGAAAGCAATCAGCTCACCCGCTCCATCCTCAGTGGTATGGGCAAAATTGGAAACAATGATATCAGCCGCATTATTCCTGCCGGCCAAAGGCGTGGAAAACATCCCCCCGTCAAACATCCTGCCGGCATGTGACACAAGGAAGGCTTCGATCTTCTGTTCCCATAAAGCCTCCCCGTTCAGGCCATTGATCTTTACAAATCGCGCGTAACCCTCATCACCTTGCATGTCCACCTGGCTGCCGGTATATATATATGGTATCTCATCTTCCACCTCAATCACAATAGTGGCATCTGTATCATCCATATTGTCGTACATCCATACAGGCTGCAAGGTCAGCAAGTTGATGCACAGAATATTCCCGTGATTGTCACCAAAGTATCCGTAATTTTTGTAAACAGCCAGGCTCGATTCAATGCCGGGGCCGGATCTGCCACGAAGCCTGTAAACCATCTTTGCCACAAGGGATATTTCATCGTCGTCAATGTAAAACTGATAAAGCACCCCATTCTCTCCCGGCCAGTAGAGAAAGTCGCCAACCAGCAAAGGACTGCTGTCGAAAGCTCCCCAACGCCTGTAAGCCACCGGGTCATTATGCCCGGAATAGAAAAAGACAGGCGCATGGCGATGCAAATCAATTATGTTGATGCCAAACGATTCTTCATCATGAGGAACACCGCTGCCGACATAAAGCAAACCATTCAGCCGGGGGTCCAGGCTTGGTGTACCTTTGATGGGGTTATGGGTAGGAATGGGCGGACGGGTTTCCGTGCCATCCTCAAAATCAAGAAAAAAAACAGTCCCTGAAAGAGAGCCTGCAATAACTTCCAGGGCATCCTGCTTCTTTTTGAAGGTTATGTCAAGCAAGGAATATTCCTCTCTGGTCTCTCCGGGCCATTTCACAATCAGGGGCTGACCGGTCCAGCCCAACCCGCCGCCCCACATCCCGTACTGAGTGCGAGTGGTGTCATAATCTGTGGTATAAACCCAGTCAACATTTACCTGTTGGGGAACGCCCCGGACAAAACCCGACACGGGCATGTCGCGCCTGAAGCTTCCGCGAAAAGTAAGAACACCCAGGCCCGGGTCATAATCATCACACATCAGGCGACCCCGTTCATACAAATCATCAGTATAATGTATCACGCGATATTCTAGGTCCTTCAAACTCTCATGGATAATATTGCCCGGCAACAGGCGTCCGAAAAAACAAGGTGTCCCGGATTTTGCAGACAGGTAATCATTAAGTAACAGGCCTTGCTGCTGAAAGTGGTGTATTCGTGGCCCAGGCATCCTGAGTTCAATGCGCGGAATGGTGTCATTGGCATGATAAGAAAGCGGCAATTGCGGACTTTTTACCGTACAAGCAAAAAAAAATATGCCGGTTGCCAAAAATAAATATCGAAGCGAAAAAGCCATAATCAATAATTAATTCCCATATTGCAGAGGCCTGAACTCCCGCACAGCAAGGCAAAAATATGCTTTTTGTCAAATAAACCGAAAAAACAGGATCAATAAAGCATAGATTTTTTTCCTGTAGCTGGTTCTTTTTTTTATTTTTGATAAATTTTTCCAACAATACGTGAAGTCAAACCAAAATAATACCGAAAGAATCTATTACACCATCGGAGAGGTGGCAGGCATGTTCGGCGTGAACACATCCCTGATCCGTTTTTGGGAGAAGGAGTTTGACGTCATCAAGCCTCACAAAAACAAGAAGGGAAACCGCCTTTTTACACAAAAGGATGTTGACAACTTCCATATGATCTATCACCTGGTAAAAGAAAGGGGATATACCCTGAAAGGTGCCAACGAAAAAATCAAACGCCATGCAGATGACATCCAGAGGGATGTGGAGATTTTGAAAACGCTGAATAAAATGCGTGATTTTCTCATGGCATTAAAAAGTAAGTTATAAACCAAGTTCTCATCTATCCTGAAAAAAACAAATCTATGGTAGCAAAAATCAAGAAAAAACTCAACGAGTCGAAAACCGCGAGGTGGGTCGTGCTGATTGTAGCCAGTTTTGCCATGGCTACCAACTATTATTTCTATGACGCGCTGGCACCGCTGGCAGATCTGATACGCATGAACCTGGGGTTCAGCTCTACGGAGTATGGCTTTTTCATCTCTGCCTACTCCATCCCCAATGTGTTTCTTGCGATGGCCGTGTTGGGGGGTATTATTCTGGACCGTATCGGCATCCGGATCACCGGTTTTTCGTTCATATTTATGATGGCTATCGGAGGTACCATCACTGCTTATGGGGCCTCGGATGCTTTTCTGAGCGGCGGGTTTGGGTATAACTTTATGAACTCGTTCCTGACGGGCTACTCCCCTGCCCTGAAAATGATGACCCTTGGGTTCTTTATTTTCGGACTTGGCGCGGAAACAAGCATCGTGGTATTGTCCAAAGTGATCGTGAAGTGGTTTAAAGGGAAGGAGCTTGCACTCGCACTGGGTCTTAACCTGGCCATTGGCCGCCTGGGAGCCGCCCTGGCGTTCACTCTTTCACCCAGGCTCATCTACCCCGAATGGACAACCGCCATCTGGTTCGGTGCTCTCGTTCTCTGGGTTGGCTTGCTGGCCTTTATGTTTTACATGATCATGGACCTGAAACTCGACAGGCAGGTGGAAATTGACCTGAAAGATCCGGAAGACGAGTTCAAGTGGAAAGACCTTAAGGACCTTGTCACCAATCGCTCTGTGATCTATATAACATTATTATGCGTTACTTTTTATTCGGCGGTATTCCCATTCCTCAAATTCGCCCCCGACCTGCTGATGAATAAGTTTTCCATGCCACGGGCGCTGGCTGGGGATGTGACATCATACCTGATGTATGGGACCATTTTGCTGACACCGCTGTTCGGATGGGTGGCCGACAACAAGGGAAAAAGTGCCACCCTGATGTACCTGGGTTCGGCATTGCTGATCGTTGCCCACCTGATGTTTGCCAAAACCTACATCGAACCCCGCGTACCCATCGTTTTGCTGGGTATTGCATTCTCCCTGGTGCCGGCCGCCATGTGGCCCGCAGTTACCAAAATCGTTAAGCAAAGTAAGCTGGGTACTGCCTATGGCTTCATGTTCTCCGTGCAGAATATCGGTCTGTGGTTTTTCCCAATACTCATAGGCTTCGTGATCGATTCATCCAACCCATTCTACCGAACAGAAGTAACAACCGGTGAATTTGCCAAAGTGCAGGCCACCGAACTGAATTACACAGGCACCTACATTGACCGGCACCAGGAACCAAACGCCGATATGTCCATCAATGTGAACGTGACCGTTTTTAATGACAGTATCAGCGGAAACGTTTTGTGGCGCGAAATACATGCCGTACAAACCGACGACAAAGGGCAATTCAACATAACGGTCGGCAAAGGTGATGTGATTTCCAACGTTGATTTCACCAGGCTGAAGGAAAAACCGACCTACCGCGCCGATATCGTTGTAACCCGGCGTTCAGAAGATATCCATCTGTTTTCCGGAGATTTCTTTGCCTACGACAATTATTACTTCAGAAGCAATGTGGAAGAACAACATGCTGCTTTGTTTGGCCGGACATTAAGAGGGATGCTGACAATTCACGATCTCGTAACAGATACAGTTAGGGTAGCAGAACCAGCAGAAAACACAAACGAAGACGCACCGGAAATCAGGGAAACAATTGTGGAAGAAGAGGTGTTGGTCTGGCAGGAAAGAATCAGATTTTATGTTGAAGATGACGGCAGCTTTGAAATAACTATGGGATACGGACGCCTGGTTTATGCAAACCCGAATTATTTTGGTGTCCGCGAAGGAGAACATGCTGCCGAGATCATCAAGCCGCTGGATTATACCAATGCCATGCTGGTATTCTCCCTGCTTGGATTCGTCGGACTGATCTTTGCCTTCCTTCTGAAACGGGAAGACAAAACATCCGGTTATGGCCTCGAGTTGCCAAATAAAGATATGGAAGATTAGTATTACATTTTCATTATGATCGTTGTAACAGGAGCAGCCGGTTTCATTGGCAGCTGTCTGGTTGGCTTACTTAACCAACAGGGATACACCGACCTGGTCCTTGTTGATGATTTTACCCGCCCGGAAAAAATGCAGAACCTGGCGGGTAAAATCTATGTCATCAAATGCCAGCGTGAAGAATTCCCTTTTTGGTTAGACAAAAACCACTCATCCATTAAATGGTTTTTTCACCTGGGCGCCAGGACCGACACCAGGGAAACACGGACGAGCATTTTTGACAGCCTTAATCTGAACTATTCTAAAACCATTTGGAATGCCTGCGCCCGGTATGGCATTCCGCTGATATATGCCTCCTCCGCTGCCACCTATGGGGCTGGCGAACAAGGATACAGCGACGATCATAGCATTATACCCAGTCTAAAACCACTGAACCCATACGGAAAAAGCAAACAGGATTTTGATCTCTGGGCACTGCAGCAAGCCGAAAAACCACCTTTTTGGGCAGGACTAAAATTTTTTAATGTTTATGGCCCCAACGAGTATCACAAGGGAAGAATGGCCTCGGTAGTTTTCCATATGTTTCAACAGATCAAAACCAAAGGGAAGGTACAGTTGTTTCGCAGCCATGTACCCGATATTGCCGATGGAGAGCAGAAAAGGGATTTTATTTATGTTCTTGATGTGATTGAAGTTTGCCTGTACCTGATGCAAAACCAGCCCCGGTCCGGTATTTTTAATCTGGGCAGCGGAAGGGCAACAAGCTATTATGATCTGGCAGCCATAACTTTTAAGGCACTAAACAAAGTACCTGAAATATCTTTTATTGACACCCCGATAGAAATTCGGAAAAACTATCAGTATTTTACCAAAGCACAAATGGACAAACTGCGGGGGGCAGGTTATCAGCTTTCTTTCCGGACAATTGAAGCAGGTGTTGATGATTATGTCAACCGATTCCTCGCACCATCCCGTTACCTCTGACCTTTGATGTGATGTGCGTGGGAAACCCCCAGTTCTTCCACAAAAGAAACAATATCCGGAAAAAACATCCTGAACTCTTCCTCAAAGTCTTCGTAATGCTGAAGAAGATCATCAACTGCTGTTTCCATACCTGAGTCAAAGGGTGTCCTTCTGGCCATGCCTGCAAAATTTCTCCGGAGACTCTCCGGATCGGCATAATTAACCAGCCAGTTGTTATCCACCATGTAGGGAAGAATATATTGCGCCCGCGGAGGCAATGATTTTATAACGCCGTTCAGTATCCGGTAGGCCCTCGCCACATAATCATTCAGGGCATGCACGGAAAACTCATCCCAGTAACGGGCCAAAAAATGATCATAGTACATGTCAACAACCACACCAGCATAGAGCCGGTATCTTTCCCGCAACCGGTCCTTGCTCCTGTTTACAACCACATGGGCATCGGTAAAAGTGTCAATTTGCCGGTGCAACAAAATACCTTCTTTAACGGTTGGACTATAACCATTGATCTGGCTGCCCTTAACCATATCGGCAATAAAGTTGCCGATGATCAGGTGGTCCTTGTTGCCTGACAAATACAAGTGGGCTAAAAAGTTCATGCTATGTTTTCAAGGTCATCTGTTCCAAACCACAATAATACGAATATTATGATTATGGTCAAAAACTGAAGGTTAAAGACAGCAGGATTGAAAGTCCGGAGTTCAATATTATCCTGAATAACAGATTGTAATAGATTAACTTCCAGAGCGTATAAAGACGGGGCTAACCTGGACAATCTGCTCCTAAATTGAAAATAATTGATAAATTCAATAAAAAA
>SKTQ01000056.1 GCA_007122505.1 Bacteroidales bacterium
ATAGCAACTGGAAGTTCCATGTTGCATGCATTCAAAAACCAACCAGGTTATAAAACTGCAGTAACCATAAAAGTGCAACCGCCCATAAAGTGTATAATCCCTGGACAATAAATGAGGGCAAGGGGCGGAAGCCGGCACGCCTGGCACGCCAGATCATCATAACCAAAAGTGCAACTGACAGAATGCCCGCGATCCATAATCCCAACCTGATAAACAGATCGAACATCGGGTTGGGCTCAAAAAAAGATTGTGGCAGCTGATGTACTGGGTGTGGTTCCGCCGATGCCATAAAAAGTATTAGCGAAAGCAGAAATGCCGCTGCGTGGAAGCCCATTACCCGGTTAATGATGACGGTTTCGGAAGAAAAGGCCGGCACACTGCGACGCACTTTCTTCACCACGAGCCTTATAATCAGAAAAAGCAGCACAGTAAAAGCTAAAAACAATGATGGGACAAAGATCAGGGCGGCAAAAGTGGGTGTTTCGTACCAACGGGTTTTTATAAACGTCATAGGGCCATCAACAATAAGCATGGGCCGGCCGTTGGGTGCTTTGCCCACAACGAGGTAGTCTAACGGCCCGAAAGGATAGCTGCTTTTTTCCGAAACCCGCCTGAAAACTCCGGGAACTACCTGCTCAAAAATATAGTCTTCATCATAAAGAGAGAATTCGATTATATTTTCAGAGGTGGCGCGAAGTTGCAAACTACCCATAACCAGGTTAAGCATTTTGTCGTAGCTTGTCCTCATCATCCGGCTTTGCTGGTAAAAGCCTTCCAGTTGTTCTGTTTCTTTAACCAGAAGGGGTTCATAATCTTTTTCATGAACAACTTTTTGTGGGAAAAATGTATCCATGAACTTGTTCATAATACGTGCATGACCGGTATAGCTTCCTCCGCTGTAGGCAAAAAACAGGCCCAGCCCTGATTCGGGAAGCAGGTAAAAACCGGAATCAAACACAGTGGAACTCCCTCCGTGCCAAATGATGTGCTGCCCGTTTTTATTCCATTCCAGGAAACCGTGAGCCATCCCTGCCGTGAGGGGGTGATAGCTGAAACTGTTTGTGTGCATGATTTGCAGGGTGGAAGCATCCATGAAACGGCCGTGCTCATTTTCGCCGCCGTTCAGGTGTGCATGCAGGAACAGTACCATGTCGCGGGCAGTAGTGCTGATTCCGCCGGCCGGTGCAGCCATGTGTTCAAAATGTCCTTCCATAAATCTGCCATCAACCCAGCGGTAAGCCGTTACGAAGTTTTTCTTTAAATCCTCAGGCAGTGGCTGGCGGAAGCTGCTGGAACTCATTCCCAGCGGCTCAAAAATATATTGCTCAACATAATCTTCAAAGGATAACCCCGTAACACACTCCACAATATATCCGGTAAGTGATGTCCCCCAGTTGGAGTAGGCCATTACCTCACCGGGCGGAAAGATACGCGCCGGAACGATATCAAGAAGTTGTTCCCTCAATGCAGGCTGCGGACTAAAACTGAACAAATTCTGCAGCACATCCTCGAATCCTGCGGTATGATTCAGGAGGTGCCGCAGGGTTATTGGTGCTTCATCACCCTTGTAAAGTATCCGGTGATTAAAGTCAACATCCAGGTAGGTGTTAATATCTGCATCCAAATCAACCAGGCCTTTTTCGTACAGTTGCATGACGGCTGTCCATGCAAAAATCTTTGACACCGATCCGGTGCGGAAAAGGTGTTTCTCCGGGTCTGTTGGCTCCCCGTTGTGCAAACTGCTTTTGCCGTATCCTTTCATAAAGGTCTCGCCGTTTGCTGTAACAATGGCCATTACAGCATTGGGGATATGGTTTTCATTCACGTAAGTCTCCATTTGCTCATGAATAAAACGACCCATTTCGGCTAATTCCGCATGACTCGACTGATTATAACTGTTTGCATCAACAGTCCGGGTATTGGAAAATAATGCCAGGCCCAACAGGGTCAGAAAGATAAAAAGGCGGTTCATGTTCTTAGGGATTTTGTTTAATAAAAACTATTGAGGGCTTCTGAAATGATCTGTTTTTGATATAGTAAAGGCGAAGCAAAAATACTAACAAAGCGTTATAAAAATCACAACCGGATTGAATTATTTCTGAAGGGTTATCTTTAACCATGAAGCTGGAATTTGCGATCGTAAGCTTCCATTTTCTCAGGCGGTGGAGCTTTCCGCTTGCGTTTACAACCGGAAGCTACCATATCTAATCCACAACGATATTTCGCACATAAGTGCTTTATAACACACCTTTGTTTGTTTTTTGCAAAACAATGCATATATTTGCATCAAAAAGAGCCGATTAATGCACTTCGATGAGTTGGTAAAAACAATTAAAGAACGCAGGGATACATTGCAGGTAACCCAGGAAACACTGGCGCAACTTTCTGGTGTTGGACTGCGCACATTAAAACAATTTGAAAGCGGCAGAGGCAATCCCACACTGCAAACAATGCAAAAGATAGCAGATGTGCTGGGTCTCGAAGTTAGTTTAAAACTGAAAAGTATGCCGGGTAACAAATGAGAAAGGCAAGAATACTTTACAAGGACGAGGTTGCCGGCATGTTAACGCAACATGACGATGGCACATTTACTTTCAAATACAACGACAACTGGTTGGACAATCCGGGTAAGCCGGCCATCAGTCTTACGCTGCCTAAATCTGAGAAAGAATTTCATTCCAATCATTTGTTTCCATTCTTTTATAACATGCTTCCGGAAGGGTCGAACAAATTTGTGGCTTGCAAACTGAACAGAATAGATCCGGCGGATTACTTCGGTTTGCTGATGAATACCTCAAAATATGATAGCATTGGCGCTGTGACTGTGCAAAAGATGGACAATTGATCATTGGCTGTTTTAGGAAAGAGTACGCCCATAATGAAAGAGCTATACGGATGTCAAAAAAGCATTCTCTATTGTCGATAGAAGTTTGTCCGGGCACGTTGGCCGATGGTTTTACGACCTATAGCAGGACTTGCTTAAAAAAAGTCTTCCAGGGTAAGGCCGTGCATCACGTGTTGCCTTATGACTCCCCGTCATCCAACCCGGAAGCAGGAATGCTTTTTGAAAGAAGCAAAAAACATATTTCGATCTCCGGTGTACAGGAGAAGTTCTCTGTGTTGCTTGAAAAGAATAAGTTAAGACTTGCAAACGAAGGTGAGCGGGGAACATATATTTTAAAACCCATTCCCGGGTTTGGCAAGAATCCTGAACAAATGCCTGCAAACGAACATCTTACAATGCAAATTGCACGCCAGGCATATGGAATAGAAACGGCTGAAAATGCGATCATTTTTTTTAGAGACGGTAGTCCTGCATACATAACAAAGCGATTTGACGTAAAAGATGATGGCACAAAACGCGCACAGGATGACTTTGCCTCCCTGGCCGGCAGGACACCGCAAACGCATGGAGAACATTTTAAATATGCTGGAAACTACCTGGATATCTTCAATATAATAAAGATGTATTTGCCTTCATACAAAACGGAAGCGCCAAAGCTGCTAAAAATCCTTGTTTTCAACTATTTATTCTCCAATGGTGATGCCCATTTAAAAAATTTTTCGATCCTGGAAACCCCACTGGGCGACTACCGGCTGAGTCCTGCATACGACCTGTTAAACAGCCGGATGCATATAGATGATAAGGATTTTGCAATGGAGGACGGGCTATTGCCCAGAAGTTTAGCCCGGGGCAAGGTCAGCATACAGTTTTCAAAGCTTGCAGACAATGCAGGCATCGGTGTGCAGGTTTTTAACAATATGATGTCTGTGATGTTGTCTAAATCCGATATTGTTGAAAAGATGATATCGGCATCATTTCTTAACGAATCTGCGAAACGATATTACTGGCAATCATATAATGGAAGGTTGAAGAAGCTGCTAAAACGCTGAATGGTTGATTCAAATAACGGACGGAAGCTGATAGTTGCTTTGCAAGCTCCCATTCCTCCGGCCGTGGAACTTCCAAGCTGAACCGGCAAATTCTCTCCGCAGTTCACTGAGACAGACAGTCAAGAAAAAGATGTTACAAACAATGCAAAGCGACAAACAAGGTATTGAACATGGATTTTTCCCGAATATTAATAAAAATAATTAAACAATACTTGCTGAACATGCGTTGTTAATTAGTTTTTTATATATTTGTGCAATCTTAATAAAATGAAAAAAACCAAGTCAGATTAACCAATACAAAACTAGCCTTATGAAAAACATGAACTTTAGATTATTGGCTGTAATGCTCATTACAGCGGGGTTGTTTGCCAGCTGTGGTATCAACAGAATGGTAAGGAACTACGATGAGGGTATTCGTTATACCCCTGAAAAGAATCCTCTTGAAAATCATGGTGGCCAGGTAGAAGCAAATACCTCAGGTGCTGTGAGTGAAGGGTATTTTTTCCGCAGGGCTGTGGTAGAACTCACTCCCGTGCTGATCCATGCCGGTGGAGAAAAAGAACTGGAAACCGTTACACTTCGTGGCAGCAGAACAACGACTGAAGGTTTAATGGTACCGCGCGACAGACGTGTAAACTTTAACCTGAATAATAAATTCGATTACGAGCCTGACATGCTCGCTTCCGAATTATTTGTTCGGGCACGCATTTACCGTGAAGGACGTGAAGGAAGAGCACGCATATTACCCGAGAGAAAAGTTGCAGACGGTGTGATTGTAACTTCACAAAGGATAAAAAACGAATACATGGTCTCCATTGCACCCCACGAATACGAAGAGGAGGTGATTATATCCAAAACGGCCAATATCTATTTTGCTTACATGAGGCATAACCTGAACTGGAGGCTTGATCTGAACCGTGACGAAAAAGCACGGGAAGCAATCAGCGACTTAACCGAATTCATCCAAAGGGGTTGGGAACTCAAAGCGGTGGATGTAAATGCATGGGCTTCACCTGAAGGTGAAATCGCATTTAATATGGAATTGTCTGAAAACCGCGCTGAGACAGGAGAAGGATATGTTAAAGGGCTTTTCCGCGACAAGGAAGTCGAATTGCCTGATCTTCGTGTAGTTGCAAAGGGAGAAGACTTTGACGGATTCATGACAAAGCTGCAAGCCTCTGACCTGCCTGATAAGCAGGCAATTGCCAATGTGATTAATTCGCAACTGGCCCCTGCTGAAAGAGAAAGAAGGATCAAAGACATGACTCTCATCTATGCAGAAATTGAAAAAATTCTTGAACCCCTGCGTCGTGCAGAAATAACCGTACATGCATTTGAGCCTAAGCTTACCCATGAAGAGATTTCGCATTTCGCCCTCAACGATCCGGCTGAACTGGATGAAAAGGAACTGCTGTTTGCTGCTACACTTACCGAAGACAAGCAAGAAAAATTAACCATCTATCGTTCAGCAATGGAGCTATTCTCCGGGAGCTACAAGGGATATAACAACGCAGCAGCTATTCTGCTTGAGCTGGGTGAAGTTGATGAGGCAGCCGGCCTTTTGGAAAGTGCCAATCAGCTGGCTCCCGGAAACGGACATGTTCAAAACAACCTGGGCATTGTAGCTGCATGGCAGTTAGATGATCAGGAAGCCATGTCG
>SKTQ01000037.1 GCA_007122505.1 Bacteroidales bacterium
AAAAATAATACTTTCAAAGATCAACGCAAAATAAATTTGCAAAAAACTACTATCGACGGGCCTTCCACTCTAAATCAGGAATGCCCAGATCATAACCAATCTTACGGGCCAACACAAAAAAATAATCGGATAAACGATTGAAATACCTGATAACCAGATCGTCAACCTTATCATGCTCGGATAACTCTGTGATGATGCGCTCAGCACGCCGGCATACACATCGGCAAACATGCGCATAAGATACAGCCGGATGACCCCCGGGCAGAATAAAATGGGTCAGCACAGGAAGCACCTCTTCCATCCGGTCGATTTCCTTTTCCAAAAATAAAATGTCATCATCATGCAGGTGGGGCAAATTCTCAGGTTTACAACCCTCATCGCAAGCCAGCAAAGATTCTGCAGTAAAGACCCTGTCCTGAATCTCCAGCAAAACGGCCCTGTAATGATCCCCAATTTCCTGATCACGCAACAGCCCGATAAACGCATTCAGTTCATCTGCCGTGCCGTATGCTTCAATCTTCAGGTGGTGCTTCGGCACACGCCGGCCACCGAGCAGCGAGGTTTCACCTTTATCGCCACCCTTTGTATAAATTTTCCACTCTTTCATCTCTCCTTGGGTGCTTATTTAATGTTCATCGAAAATCGATCATCGGGATTATTCAACGCCGCCCAGCCTGCTTTGCTCAAGTGTAACAATCTCTGTGTTCTTTTCATCAGATTCCACAAGACCGTCACGCAAACGGATGATCCGGTGGGCATGTTTGGCAATATCCTCTTCATGGGTAACCAGAATAATGGTGTTTCCGGCATCGTGGATATCCTGTAATAGCCCCATAATCTCGATAGAAGTTTTTGTATCTAAGTTCCCGGTAGGCTCATCAGCCAGGATAATGGACGGATTGTTAACCAGTGCCCTGGCCATAGCCACACGCTGACGCTGACCGCCCGATAACTCATTGGGTTTATGATGTGTACGGTCAGACAACCCAACCTGGTCAAGAACCTCCAGTGCTCTTTCGCGCCGTTCGTTCCTGGTTCGTCCTGCATACACCAATGGAAGCGCAACATTGTCGAGGGCAGTACTCCTGGGGAGAAGGTTGAATGTCTGAAAAACAAAACCAATTTCCTTATTACGAATGTCAGCAAGCTCATTGTCGCTCAACTTGCTCACATCATTATTGTTCAGAAAATATCTGCCGCTGGTGGGGGTATCCAGACAACCCAAAACATTCATCAATGTTGACTTCCCCGATCCGGAAGGACCCATCAGTGCAACATATTCGTTTTTGTTAATTGTCAGATTAATCCCCCGTAATGCACGGACCACCTCAAGACCTACCTTGTAATTCTTGCAAATGGCTTCCAGACGTATGATTTCACTTGCCATGGATATATATATTGAATTGAAATTACCTTCCGGCAAAGGTAGTGAAAATCAAAAACCGGACACACACATTTCAGATGTAATATCCTGTATTGGTTTTCAGTTTCCTTAAACAAAAAAAAAGGATGCAACGATTCTGAAATGTTCACTTACTTAGTGAAGCCGTTGCATCCAACTTTGATTTACAGGTCATGAATTAACCGGAACAGATGTCTATCAGGTCAGATTTTCCGGGTTGGGTTAAAAACCGGAATTAGTTCTGACGCACTTTTATCGTACAACCGATAGCCCTGGTAACGGCGGGATCCGGTCTTTCACCTGCGATCAGCGCATTGATGGCATTTGCGAGGTAACGAACCTGCACTGCAGAAGCGTCACGGGCGTTGTCATCAATAGCACCAATATATGCCACGATGAATTCATCTCCCACCTTTTCAAGCAGGAAAACATGCGGTGTGTGTGTTGCCCCGTATTGCGGAAAAATTTCCTGGTTGGCGTCAATCACATAATCGAACGGAAAGTTTTTCTCCTGCGCACGTTCAATCATTTTGGTGAAAGAGTCCCTGGGTTCAACAATGGTATCGTTGGGATTGATGGCCAGCACCGGAAAACCCTTGGGGGCAAATTCGTTGTGAAGATCAATCATCCTGTCCTCATAGGCCACGACAAACGGGCAATGGTTACAGGAGAAAATCAGAATTACACCGTTGATATCTTCGTAATCAGACATCGACAGGTAGTTACCGTCAACATTGAGCAACCGGAAATCGGTGGCTACATCGCCGATTTGATAACCCTGTGCAAACAATCCTGCACTAAACATACCCATAAGGGCAATCGTGAAAAGTTTTTTCATTGGTTCAGATTTTGGTTCATAATGTGTAACTAAATTATAACAGGGGTAAAATAATTTCTTCAAGTTCTTCAAAGGTAAACTCCCGTTGGTAAAACTGCCTGAATTCGCTGTTATAAATAACGGTTGCCGGAATAGCACCCGTCCATTCATCACTTACCAGTGGTATCCAACGATTGGCGTTGGGTTCATCCAAAAGAAGCACCTCGCTTTGCACATTGTGTGATTCAACAAAGGGAATAACCCTGCTTTCCAGGTGATTGGGAAAATCCAGGCTCACAAGTAAAACATGTACATTTTGATCTTTGTATGTTGCATAGAGCTTCTCAAAAGCCGGAATCTCCCTTACGCAGGGTGCACACCAGGTTGCCCAGAAATTGACCACATACACAGTGCCATCGTCTTTGTTTAAACGAGGGGCAAAAGTGTCAAAATCAATAACCTCTATATCCTTGGTAAAATGTGGTTGACTTCCGTCAATTGCAGGACTGAAAATGATAAATGTAACAAGAAAAAGGCTTATTCGATACAAAAACATGGTTTTAAAATTTGGTTGACATTTCACTATTGCTGGTGAAATTGCTTAAAGGATTATTTTTGATCCTCAACTTAGTATAAAACACAATTATTTTCATTTTGTTTGCAGAGATACTCAAAAGGCATAAAAAAATGGAGGATTAAAACCGGCTAACCCGTTAATCCTCCACATTTAATCTTTTCTGTATTACTTGGCATAGGCCACCGCTCTCGTTTCGCGGATCACGGTGATTTTTATCTGCCCCGGATAGGTCATCTCAGTTTGGATTTTTTTGCTGAGATCATGCGAAATTTGTTCCGCTTCGGCATCGCTGATCTTTTCACTGCCAACGATCACGCGCAATTCCCTACCGGCCTGGATGGCATAGGTTTTCACTACTCCCGGGTAGGACAATGCCAGTTCTTCCAGGTCGTTGAGTCGTTTTATGTATGATTCAACCACTTCGCGGCGGGCTCCGGGTCTTGCTCCTGAAATCGCATCGCAAACCTGTATGATGGGTGAAATAAGGCTGTTCATTTCCACTTCATCGTGGTGAGAACCGATGGCGTTGCAAACTTCAGGTTTTTCCTTATAGCGTTCAGCAAGTTTCATCCCAAGGAGTGCATGTGGCAATTCCGGTTCATTATCCGGTACTTTGCCAATATCGTGCAGCAAGGCCGCTCTCTTGGCAATTTTTGGATTCAGTCCCAATTCTGCAGCCATGGTGGCTGCCAGGTTGGCAACCTCTTTGGAGTGCTGCAAAAGATTTTGCCCGTAGGAGGAACGGTATTTCATTTTACCGACCAGGCGCAGCAACTCATGGTGCATACCATGAATGCCAAGGTCGATGGCCGTGCGTTTGCCTATTTCAATGATTTCCTGATCGATTTGTTTCTGGGTTTTTGCAACCACCTCTTCGATGCGGGCAGGGTGGATGCGACCGTCAGAAACAAGTTTGTGCAGTGATAAGCGCGCAACTTCACGTCTTACAGGGTCAAAGCCACTGAGAATAATGGCTTCAGGTGTGTCGTCAACAATTATTTCCACTCCCGTGGCTGCTTCCAGGGCGCGGATATTCCGGCCTTCGCGGCCGATAATGCGGCCCTTGATCTCATCGCTCTCGATGGGAAATACAGATACCGAATTTTCGATGGCCACCTCGGTGGCAGTTCGCTGCAGCGACTGGATCACCAGTTTTTTGGCTTCCATGTTGGCCGATAGCTTGGCTTCATCCAGAATTTCTCTGATGTAGGCCTGTGCATCAGCCTGGGCATCCACTTTCAGGGTCTCAACCAGTTGAAGTTTCGCTTCCTGTGCTGACATACCACTGATCGATTCCAGCTTTTCCAACTGACGTTGGAAAGCTTTGTCCAGTTCAGATTGTTTTTTGTTGAGAATTTCAAGTTGGCTGTTCAGATTATCCCTGATGGCGTTCACTTCATTTTGCTTTCGCTGGAACTCCTCCATCTTTTGGGAAAAATTGGTTTCTCTTTGTTTGATCTTGTTTTCCGCGGCTGAAAGTTTCTGGTTTTTCTCAGAAACATATTTCTCGTGTTCGGACTTTAGCTGAAGAAACTTTTCTTTTGCTTGCAGAATTTTTTCTTTCTTGAGCACTTCAGCTTCAGATACTGCCTCTCTGAGGATATGCTGGCTTTTGCGAATAATGCTTTTTCGCATAATGGTGCCGGCGATCAGTATGCCTAACCCGAGAGATATGGCCGCTGCAACAATAATAGGAACAACTCCGGTTGCAGATAATATGATCATATCGTTTCAGATTAATGGTTAATAAAAAAAAACCCGCATTAAATTCAACGAGGTTTTATGAAACCCCAATTGTACATAGCTAGGGGTTCGGCATCCTTCGAACGTCCACTGCCCCTTTCGGGGATACTACCGGCAAGCCGGCAGTATTGAGGCCTGTTCTAGAAATCCCAAAACTTACCCTAAATTTTAGTAATGTTGAGTTTCAAAAACGTGCATTTGAATTAATGCGGGTTATATCGAAATATTTTCAAAGAACGATCAGCTTTCTGATAACATACACTCATCCAGTAACTTTTCAACACTTTTCAGTTGGTCCAGCAGATTGGCATGATCCTTTGCTGTATTATCTAAACGTAAAATATCCACAGCAAATTGTAAGTTAACCATGGCCAGCAAATCTTGTTTGTCACGAAAAGAAAAATTTTTTGCATACTGTTGCATCTTTTCATCTACCAGCTTTGCGGCCTTCCTGTATATCTCCTCCTCGCGTTCGCTACTGACCCTCAATCTGTAAGGTCGCTCTGCAATTATTACTGAAATAAGTTGATCTGTCATAAGAATTCGTGCTTACCTGTTTAAAAGCACATGAACCTTTTCGATTTCCCGCAAAAGCTCGTTAACCTTTTGCTTTGCCCTGGATGAATCCATTCCATCCATCAATTTTACCGACTGTAAATGAGTTAACTCTGTCTCCAACTCATTTATGCGGCTGTTCGCAGAGGCCAACTCTTCAAGCAGGCCTCTCTTTTCAATCTCCAGGCTGAGGATTTTTTCACGCAACTGCTTGTTAAACAGGACCAGCTTCCTTATCTTAACATCTATTCCTTTAACAATCAATGCTAAATCATCCATTTACTTTGGACATTAAACCTCAACACAAAAATACAATATATTTCTTTCAAATATAACAAATATTTAACAAATAATACAATTCAGAAAAAAAATTGTTCATTTCAATAAAAATTTTTTAATTTTAATTATTATAATTTTTA
>SKTQ01000245.1 GCA_007122505.1 Bacteroidales bacterium
CGTGGAATAAAATTATATTTTTCACCGCAAAGACGCAGAGCACGCAAAGAAAATGTACCAATGTATCAATGTGCAAATGTACAAATGACAGTCCTTTGCGGTTTTTGCGTGATTTAATCTTTGCGGCCTTTGCGAGGAATAAAATTATATTTTTCACCGCAAAGACGCAGAGTACGCAAGTTTTCAAAAATTTTATAACCTGCTACTTACTGCATACTGCTTACTTCCTACTTTTTACTTTCTCCCCCTCACTCCTTCTCTTAAGTCCCTTAAGTCCCTTAAGTCCCTTAAGTCCCATCCTCCCAGCTCTCAGCTCTCAGCTCTCAACTCTCAGCTCCCAGCTCCCCTCACTCCATCGCCACAGGATATCTCTCTTCCATATCTTCGTGCAATACAGCACTTTTTTTCGGTCTGATTCCGTGTCCGAATTTGTTGGCCCACTGGCGGGTAAACTCTGCACCAAACAGCACGATCATAGCCACATACGACACCCATATCAGGATGAGGATCAGGGCACCGGCCGCCCCGTAAGCTGAAGCGGGATCGTAATTGCTGAAATAAACCCTGATGCCGAACTGACCCAGTGCAAACAAAAGGGCAGTGAGCAAAGACCCGATCCAAACAGAGCGCCAGCGGATGATGGCATCGGGGAGAAATTTGAACATGAGTGCAAACAGGGTGGTGGTGATCACCAGTGAAAAGCCGTAATGGGAGATAAACATCAGGGGCCGGCGCAACTCTTCAAAGTGGGTTTTGATCCAGTCGCTGAAAGCGGCTACCAGGGAATTGAGCAGCATGGATACAAGTAACAGGAACCCGATGGCGAGAATGAGTCCGAAAGAAAGCAACCGGTCTTTCACATATTTCAGGAAGGCCTGCTTCGGTTTGGGAACCACACCCCAGATGCGGTTTAGCGAAAGCTGCAGATGATAAAAAACAGTGGTGGCACCAAAAAGCAGGAATCCCACACCGGCAATAATTGCCCATTTGGACGATCCGGTGTCAGCGGCGCTGGCCACCATCGCCTCCACCATCCGGGCAGTGTCCCTGCCCATGGTATCGGCAATACGATGAGAAAGTTGTTGTGAAACCGCCTCCTCTCCAAAGAAATAACCTACAACCACAATCACAATCAAAAGCAGCGCCGGTAAGGAAAAAATGGAATAGTAGGCAAGAATGGCACTCTGCCTCCAGGGGTTTGCTTCGTTCCATCGAAGGTATGTGTCCCTGAAAACATGCCAGAGGGTTACGGCCGTTTTCTTGATCTGTTTCGGCATTCGGCTCTTTGTTTTAACCGTTGATAATTTTTCCCGGGCTTGTTTTGCCTAAAATAAGCATTTTTTTCAAAACAGGCCATCTAAAAAAAAGTCTCCAATGAATCAGGATGCCTGATCCATTGGAGAAATGGTTTGTTTTGCTTTCCTGTATGTGAAAACTTAATGCAGGTTTGATCCGATCAGGTGAATAAACTCAGCACGGGTTTTCTCCGTCAGGAAGGCCCCGGTGAAGTCGCTGGTAGTAGTAACGGAATTCTGCTTCTGGATGCCGCGCATCATCATGCAGTAATGGTGTGCTTCAATCACCACGGCAACCCCCATAGGATTGAGTGTTTGCTGGATGCATTCTTTGATTTGGGTAGTGAGACGCTCCTGCACCTGTAAACGCCTGGCGTAGGCATCAACTACCCGCGGTATCTTACTAAGGCCAACAATGTATTTATTCGGGATATAGGCTACATGTGCTTTCCCAACAAATGGCAGCATATGGTGCTCACACATTGAATAGATCTCAATGTCTTTTACTATTACCATCTGTTTGTAGTCTTCCTGGAACATGGCCGACTTCAAAATCTTGGCCGGATCAAGATCATAACCGTGTGTCAAAAACTGCATGGCTTTGGCTACCCGCTCCGGTGTTTTTTCCAACCCTTCACGCGAGGGATCCTCACCAACGAGATGCAAAACCTGTTCGTAATGCCCGGCAAGTTCCTGAATCTTTTTAGGGTTATACTGATCAATTTTTTCATAGTCATCCATCTTGTTCTCGATGACCATATCCCGGTTGATTTCTGATGCCATTTTATTGTCTTTTAGGGTGTTGAATGTTAATTGCTCCGTAATTTTTCGTGCTTTGTTCATATGCCATTTGATCATCGTTCGATGATCGATCTGGTCTGTTAATGGGGAACTGATCTTTTATTCATCCAAAAAATGAAACAGTCATGTTATCTCTCCTGACCGTAATATTCCACATAATTGTTTTCCGTTTCAATCAGTTTTACGCAGTATAACCTGGCTCCCAAAGCGTCTATATGCCCCTCTATCTGTTCCCAAATGCCGATGGCAAGATTTTCGGTGGATGCAAGCCTGTGTTTCATAAAATCTACCTCCAGATTGATGTTGCGATGATCAAGCTTATCTGTTACGTGCTCCTCAATGATTTGACTCAGGGTTTTTAAATTAAGTACAAATCCTGTTGACGGGTCAACGTCGCCTTCCACAGTAACATACAAGGTATAATTGTGTCCGTGCCATTTGGGATTGGAACATTTCCCGAATACTTCCCGGTTTTTTTGATCATCCCAGTCGGGACGAAACAAACGGTGTGCTGCGTTGAATGTCTCTCTGCGGGTAATGCGCATCATGTTTTTCAGTACATTGGTTAAAAGCTAATTGTATTATTATTCTTCGAAAGTACAAACAAAATTCCGGATTTGCATCCTGATTGCCGTTACCAGAATAAAAACCCATAAAAATGTTTATGTGTTTTCATACAAACATTAAACAAAACTATGCGCAAAAGGTTTAACCACAGTTCCTGTTCATTGCTGCTGAGCGGCTCAGCAGAAAGTTTGTGCATCTAAAAGGTGTAATGCGATTTGCACATTCTCTTTGAGAAAAAAACCGTAAACTTGCAGGCCAAAGGAGATACCTTATGATGCCAAAGCGTGAAATTGTGTTGAATTTGCTGAAGCATAGCTGGATCAGTTTCCGGAGGGCCCATTATTTTCAGCGAAGCCTTGGGGTAAAGACCCTGATGGGCTTCACCGCCCTGATTTTTTTGAGCTATTTGTATGCGGCGGGCCTGATGTTGCCTGCTTTGCTGCAGAATTATTTTCCGGAGCTTTTGCCCCATGAGGCTTTCTTCTCCCTTTGGCTGTACCTGTTTTTTGCTGAATTGACTGTACGTCTTGTTTTCCAAAAGCTACCCCGGCAAATGGTGCAAGCTTACCTCACCCTGCCGGTCAAAAGACGCACACTTGCCGGATACATTCTGACACGGTCCTGGTTCAGCATCTACAATGTTTACCTGTATGCCCTCCTGTTGCCATTTTACTACAGGACATTATACCTCCATGTTTCGCCGGCAGCTTTCTGGATGGCACTTTTAGGCACGTTTTTGCTCAGCTCCCTGAACCATGCCATCACCATTGGCATGCGGACATGGCCGGCCAGGTTATCCCGTACTATCACCCTTGCACTGTTTTTGTTTGGATTCGTCATACTGGGAGGAATTCTTTATATGGCTGAATTCATGGAGTTTTCACGGCAAATGGGCCAGGCGGTCATTTCCGGTCAACCGATGGTTTTCATTATTCTGTTGTCACTGATCATCGTGTTGCAACTCCTGGCATTCAGGGGGTTGTTTGCATCTTTTTATGAATGGTCGGGTGCGCCTTCCCGTCCGGGTGCAGCAGGCCGTTCATCAATTGCCCGTTTCCTTGCGGCCGTTCCAATCTATGGCTTATATTGGGAGCTGGAGTGGCAACTGATTACACGTAACAAGCGTGCGGTTGGCGGGCTCAAACAATGGCCTTGGATTATCATCGCACTGCCTTTGTTTTTCTATTTTGATCCTTTCGGAGATGCTGAAAGATATATGTATCTCATGGTGATGGCTGCGGGCGGCTATGGTTTTGCGCATCTGCAATATGTATTTTCTTGGGAAAGCCGTTTCTTTGATCTGATCGCTGCCAGAAAGATAGATATGGAGGTGTTTATCAGATCAAAATACTATTTCTACCTAACCATGGGTGCTGCCCAGGCCTTGCCGGTGTTGTTGCTGGTTGGTGTTTTGAGACCCGATCTGTTCTGGCCACTGTTTGGCATTTTTCTCTATGCCGTCGGTCCCGTTTTTGCCTATCTTTTCCTGACCGGTGTCAATAGCAGCACACGTATTAATCCCAACAAAAAGGCCGGCTTCAACCCCGAAGGAACCAGCGGCACGCTGTTCCTGGTCATTTTTGTTAGCATGTTTTCCGTGCTTATCCTCCAGGGTATAGTTTATATTTTACCTTTTTCGTCGGAAACAGGCCTGGCTCTGCTTACAGGTTTAATTGGCCTGGTGTTTATCCTTACACACAGATGGTGGATTGCGGCCGTATCCAAAAAGTTTGTCTTCCGAAAGTATCATAACCTTAAAAAATACAGGGAATAATCATGGCAATGATTCATATCCATAACCTCAAAAAAGCATACGGCGAGCAATTTGCGCTAACGATTGAAAATTTGCAGATCGCGGAAGGCTCCATCACCGGAATTGTTGGCAACAACGGAGCCGGAAAAACCACGTTGTTTCGTTTGATCCTTGATCTTATCGAACCCACATCGGGGGAGGTTTTCATTGGTAACGAGCCGGTTCGCTCAAATGATGCCTGGAAAAACTTCACCGGCAGCTATCTCGATGAGGGTTTTCTCATCGATTTTCTGAAGCCTGAAGAGTTTTTTTATTTCACAGGTAGGCTCTTTGGTATGGATGAAAAAGCCATCGACCAGCGCCTGTCAATGTATGACCGTTTCATGGCCGGCGAGGTATTGGTTCAGGACAAATACATCCGTGACATGTCTTCGGGCAACAGGCAAAAAACGGGCATCGTTTCAGCTATGATGGTTGAGCCCCGTTTGTTGATCCTGGATGAGCCATTCAATTATCTGGACCCCAGCTCACAAATTTGGATAAAGCGGCTTATTAAAGAAGATAATGAAGCGCGAAAAACAACCATGCTCATATCGAGTCATAACCTTACGCACCTTGTGGAGATATGCCATCGCATTATCCTGCTGGAGCGGGGCAAAGTGATTAAGGATCTTTCCCTGCCGGCAGATGACCCGGCCGAGGTGGAGCGTTACTTTTCCATGCAGGCGGAATAACACAGCAAATATCTTTGCTTACTTACCCGAAGCAATCGTTTGTGAGTGTGACAATTTTGTACTAACCCTTGCTGCTAAGCACTTTCCGCGAGTGCTTGCTTCAGCACTTCATCAATTTCCGGGTCTGCGGGTTTGGGCGGCCGGTGGTCAAATATGCGGCCATCCCGTCCGATGATGTAGAATGTTGGTATCCAGCGCACATTGTACAGTGCGGGAGTACCTCTTTCGCGGCCGGGCGTGCGCATGTGAACGCCCGTAATGTCATGATGAAGCACGGTTGTGCGCCATGCTTCGGGATCCGTGTCGATGGAGACATACAAAAACACCAGGTCTTCTTCTCCGGCCAGCCGCTTTTTCAG
>SKTQ01000058.1 GCA_007122505.1 Bacteroidales bacterium
CCGCATGAGTTGTTGGCTACCATGCCGCCGATCATGCAACGGTTGCTGGTGGAGGTTTCCGGTCCAAAAAACAAGCCGTGCGGCTCCAGAAAACGGTTCAGGTCATCCAGGATCACCCCAGGCTGTACCCTTACCCATTTTTCTTCTGGGTTAAGCTCCAGGATTTTGTTCATGTGGCGGGAGAAGTCAACCACCAGTCCATGGCCCACCACCTGACCTGCCAATGAAGTTCCCGCGGTCCGTGGAACGATGGGCAGTTTGTGCTCCTTGCAAAAAGCGAGAATTTTTTTCAGGTCATCAACATGTGCCGGGCGGCATACCGCAGCAGGCAGCTCCCTGAAAACCGATGCGTCGGTGGCATAAAGCAACCGCCACGACATGTCGTAGAACAGGTCACCTTCCAGCGATGCGGCGAGGTTTGCAAAAGGAAATGCCTTGCCGGTTTCTGTCATACCACTACAATTGACAAGGGTTACATTGCATCTTCACTCCGATAATAATTGGTGCTCTCAAAGATCTTATCCGCATTGGCCGCTTTGAATCCCTGGTAAAAGTTTCCGTCATCATCACGGTATCTGAGCGTAAACTCATAAAAACAGGAAGGAATCTCAAATACCCCATCGCTGAAAGAGACGGGCCGGGTTTGCGCAATAGTGGCTGACTGTTCCAGCAGTTCTTCCGGTGCACCGTAAATTTCGTTGCCCGACGAGGTGTTCATCTTATAACCGTTCTTCTTCACAAAAGCATTGACGTCCTGAAGCCGCTCAAAATTCCGGAGGTTGTTAACATGAATAGCGAAATGGTTGGCACGGTATCCGTACACAAGGGTCCATGCTGCATATTCACTTTCTTCGCGCAAAGCATTGTAGGTGGCGAATGGAATTTTTCCCCACAAACTGCCTTTATAAACCACCAGCGGATCATCATAAACCTCCTTTGGAAGACTGTCCAGTTTCTCCATAACGGTCTTCTGTAAAGAATCACTGAATTGTTCCAAAAGCAACTCGCTGATAAAAACCTTTGGGGCATTGGGATCGGTGGTGTGTTCAAAGTGTTTTCCGAGAAGACGTTTTATCTTGAAATCGTACTCCCCCCTTGCTTCATACCCATTGTCGGTAAATATTCTGGCAATACGCTCGATATTTATCCTCGGGTCATTGAAGGTACGCAAGGCAATATGGTCATGTACAACATTTTCGCCGGACGCTACAAAAAGATCATGAATCTTTTTAACCGAATCATTTTGTGTGCTGTAATCAATCCAGAAACGATTGAATATTTCTTCAACTTTCATAATCAGATGATAATGGGTTTATAAATGTATAAAAGTACATATTTTAATTTGATTTCTGAATGTGCGGTGTGCATCCTACCTGCCTATATATTCCGGTGCAGGCCTTGAAAAGGGCCCCATAAGTCTGAAGCCGGCCAGCACAGGATTGTGATCGGTGTGTTCAAAATCCAGGTGAACGCCCTCCACAAATACTGTTTGAATATTGGGGGAGTGGATAAAGAAGTCGATCACGGTGGTTTTTGTACTTGCCGGATCATAGGGTGTTACAGCCCTTCGGTTGGTAGGCACGGCGGGGTCATAAACGAAATACCAGCCCGGCAGGAAGTTTTCACTAATATAAAACACATCCTGATCATCAAAAATATTGAAATAAAATTCAGGCTCAAATCCCGGCGGACACTGGTTAAAATCACCGCCGGCAATTACATAATTGCCTCTGCGGTATTCTTCCAGCATGAGGTCTTTCAGGTATTGCATCTGGAGGTTGCGCAAGCTTCCGTCATCAAATGCAGAATTATGGGTGTTGATCACCACCAGCTCCCTGCCGTTTGTGAGGGGATACCTGCTCAGCAGGAAACACCGTTGCAGGTTGAACAGCCTCTCCGGCCAGGGATAATTGCCCGGAAAATTGACCCTGGTAACCGTATTGGGGACAGGCTTGCTGCCGGTAACCAGTCCGGATGTAACCCTGCCCATAGGGGCATGCCAGGGAACCGGCACAAAGCGCACATTATAATTTTTTCCAAATACATGAACAAACTCCGGAAGGACAGATTTCATACTGTCTAACATATTGATGAAATAGGATCTGCGGGATTTCAGGTCAACCTCCTGCAACAGCATGATGTCGATATCCCTTTGTTTTTCAAGGAATGACAACAATGCGGACAGGTTTTCGAGGGTGCGCTCACGGCTTGTACGCATCTGGCTGCCTCCATCATAGAAAAAGTCCATGTCGTCGCCCATTCCGGCATAGCCGAGGTTCCAGGTCATGAGTGAAATGGTAGCTGTATCACTCAATATGTCGGGGTTGTCGTTGTGATACACGATGATGTGTTCTTCCGGTTCATAAAAGGTTATTTGTGCATAAATGATGATCACCAGCAGTGCAACGGCCAGTGTCAACAACAATATGCCGAATATTTTGAATAATTTTCGCATGGCCGGTTATCATTGATGGTTCAAATATAGTATTTTAAACGCATTTTCAAACGAAAAAGATATACCTGCTTCTTTCTTTTTGTGTACCTTCGTGATGCGGCGGGTTTTGTCCTGCCCCTTGGTTTATCCATACAGATATTCACTATGATCATTGCTGAAAACATACACAAATCATACGGCAGCTTACAGGTTTTGAAGGGGATATCCCTTGAGATCGGCAAGGCCGAAATTGTTTCCATTGTGGGGGCATCGGGGGCCGGCAAAACCACCTTGCTGCATATCCTTGGCACGCTCGACCGTTTCGACAGTGGCCGGATACTGATCAACGGACAGAACATCGCGGGGTTGAGTGACAAAAGTTTGTCACAGTTTCGCAACCGCCACATCGGTTTTGTTTTCCAGTTTCATCATTTGCTGCCGGAGTTCTCGGCATTAGAGAATGTTTGCATTCCGGCATTTATCGCGGGCATTGCAAAACGCGAGGCAGAACGCAGGGCAAATGGTCTGTTGGAAATGCTCGGGCTGTCAGACCGCCTGGAGCATAAACCCTCCGAATTAAGTGGCGGGGAGCAGCAACGGGTAGCTGTGGCCAGGGCACTGATCAATGATCCGGTGGTGGTGCTTGCCGATGAGCCCAGCGGCAACCTGGACTCCAAATCTTCCGATGAATTGCACAAACTGTTCTTCTCCCTGCGTGAGACTATGAAGCAAAGTTTTGTGATCGTGACACACAATGAACAACTAGCCGATATGGCCGACCGCAAGTTGTCCATGCACGATGGTGTGATCATCTGATCATATTTTGCAGCGCTGTTTCATCAATAATGGGAACACCCAATGCTTCGGCCTTCTTTCTTTTCTCCGGACCCATTTGATCACCCGCCAGCAAAAAACTGGTTTTGGATGAGATGCTGCTTTTTACCTCGCCGCCGTGCTGCAGGATGAGCTCCTTGATCTCATCACGGGAATACTGCTCAAAAACACCCGAAACAACAAAAGATTTCCCGGAAAGGGCATCTCCCTTTTCTGTATCCTGCTTATCAACACTGAATGACAAACCGGCACGCTTCAACCGTTCTATGATTTCCAGGTTGCGGGCATCTTCAAAATATGCATGAATACTCTCTGCCATTTTTTCTCCCACATCCCGTACAGCGACCAATTCCTCATAGGAGGATTCTTTCAGGCGGTCGATATGTTCAAAGTGATGGGCCAGTTTTTTGGCCATGGTCTCACCGAGATGCCGGATGCCCAAAGCATATAACACACGCTCGAAGGGCACCGAGGTGGATTTTTCGATGGCGGAAAGGATGTTCTTCACCGTTTTGTCGCGGAAACGAACCGTCCTTGCTTTACCGGTGGCGGGATCTTCAATGGTTTTTTCCAAGCCGATGAGGTCATCGTAGGTCAGGTAATAGAGGTCGGCAATATTCTGCACCTTCTCCCTGGCGATCAACAGCTCTGTTTTGCCCTGCCCCAGGCTTTCAATGTTCATGGCCCTTCTGCTGATGAAGTGCTCGATCCGGCCCTGGATTTGCGGCGGACAACCATCGTTGTTGGGACAATAGTGCACGGCTTCGCCCGGCTTTTTCTCCAAAGGGGTGCCACATTCTGGACAATGGGTGGCAAAATCTATCTTTTCGGCATGCTGTTCCCTTTGTGAAGCATCCACATCCACAATCTTGGGAATGATATCTCCACCCTTTTCCACAAGCACCATGTCGTTTCGATGCAGGTTGAGTTCATTCATACGGTCTTCATTGTACAATGAAGCCCTTTGCACCGTGCTGCCTGCTATGAGAACGGGCTTCAGAATGGCGACGGGTGTAACCGCACCGGTTCTCCCAACCTGGAAAGCGATATCCAGCAAACGTGTTACCCCTTGTACGGCTTTGTATTTGTAGGCAATGGCCCACCGGGGGAACTTGCTGGTGTAACCCAGCTTTTCCTGCTGTGCATAGCTGTTTACCTTGATCACAACACCGTCGATGTCGAAAGGCAGGCCGGCACGTTTCTCCTCACCCTCTTCAATAAAACGAAATACTTCGTCAATGCCTTCACATTTCTTAGTATCACCGGAAACTTTAAACCCCCATTTTTTCAATGCCTGAATGCTTTCCCAATGGGTTTTGAAGTTCAGTTCTTCACCCAGGGCTCCATACATAAAACAATCCAGGTTACGGCGGGCCACAAGTGATGAATCCTGCATTTTCAGGCTGCCGGAGGCAGCATTGCGCGGATTGGCAAACAGTGCTTCACCGTTTTTTTCTTTTTCTTCATTCAGTTGAAGAAAACTGTTGTGGGGCATATACACCTCTCCGCGTACGTCGAAAGAAGGCAAGCTGTCATCATGCAGTTTCAGGGGGATGCTTCGGATGGTTTTGATATTGGCCGTAACCTCATCGCCCTGAACGCCGTCGCCACGGGTGACAGCTCTCACCAAAAGACCGTTTTCGTAGGTCAGCGATATGGCGACTCCGTCAAACTTCAGTTCACAAACATATTCCACCGGACCGTCGATGGCCTTTTGCACACGATTGTGGAAAGCGATCACCTCTTCCCTGCTGTAGGTATTACTTAGTGACAACATGGGAAATCTGTGCCTGACAGCGGGGAACTTTTTGGTTATCTCTCCGCCCACCCTGCGGCTGGGTGATTGTGGATCAAGCAGTTCCGGAAATTGTTGTTCAAGAGAGATCAGTTCTTCCATCATCATATCATATTCATAATCACTGATGTCTGGCTGATCCAGCACATAATACCGGTAATTATGCTCATTTAGCTTCCGGGATAGTTCTTCTACTCTTTCCCTTGCTTTTTCAAGGTCTTTCATGTGATTATAATTCATTTGTCATTGATTATCAAGGCACTGTGATTTCAGCATAACAATCAACAATAAAAACCTCATTTTTTCTTATTTTGACCTTAGTAGAAAACAGGGATACCCATCGAAACATATACCTTATTACCTTATTAACAGACATTTATTTAAAGCCAACACAATAAGGTAATAAGGTTTGTATGGAGAGGGGTGCATTCATTTCTACTAAGG
>SKTQ01000283.1 GCA_007122505.1 Bacteroidales bacterium
CACGCAAAAAGCGCAAAGAAAGGCTACATTATACATTGGCAGTAGCTAAGAGAGGATTTGCGGTGTTAAACGAAACGCCCTGAAAAGGGCAAATTAATTCAGCCCAGTGGCAACTCCCTGGGTAAATGCGGGCAACACCCCACCAGCGCCCTGTAAGGGCAGCTTAAAATAAATCACAAAAGTCAAAAAAACAAATAGTTACAAAATTATAAACACATGAAAAAAAGCATTGTATTACTCTGCCTGCTATGCGCAGGTATCCTGTTTACAGGCTGCCGTTTTGGGCAGGAGCAAGATCCTTCAGACCGGCTGATCCACATCAACATGACCGGCCAGATAGAAAACACACCCGTTTATTTGAATGATTTTGTTGAGCATATCCGTATCATCCGGCTGGAAACAACCGAAGAATCATTGATAGGCAACTTTCGGGGCTTCGCAGGAGACAAGCATATCATAGCGATGGAGCAGGAAAGTATCATGCATTTTTCTGCCGATGGCAGCTTTACGGGAATCATCGCCAAAAGGGGAAGCGGCCCCCGGGAATTTAACCAGATTACTGCTTTTGCCGTGGACGATCATGAGCGGTTTTTCCTTTTCCACAACATGGGCCAAAACCGCATTTACAAGTATAACTTAGACAAAAACCGCTTTGAGGATGACATTTCATTTGTTGACAAAGGTTCTTTGAGTAACCTTACATGGGTTAACGACAGCCTTTTGATGGTCGTGCCTGCTCGTTTTGCCGATTATGGATACCTTTGGTTCTTCCAGACCATGGACGGCCGGATCACAGCCGGCAAAGAGCAGGAAACCATACCCCATCCCGGTGCATGGGCGGGCTTCAACACCTTGGTGTCCAAAGGACCCGATGAAACCATTTACATGCAGCCTTCAGAAAGTGACACGCTTTTTACGCTTACCGCAGAAGGCATGGAACCCCTGGTCGTTATCACACCGGTACCGCCTGTAAAGCAGGGAGACATCACGAAAGGTGCCAAGATTCTTTTTCAACACCTGGAACAAGACCAGATTTTCTTTTCTGAAGTCCTGCATGAAACCATGATCACCCATAACCGCTCCTCGATAAGAGCCCTGGAGAATAACCAGGTCATTTATGACAGACATTCCGGAAAGATTTACAGGGCATCACCGCTGTACGTCAACCTTGAAGGTGTTGACCTTGAGCTACCGTTTGTTGTCATTCGCGACAACCAATTCATCAGCCAGTTTGCCGCCTGGGAGTTTAAAGAAAAGCTCGGCGATGCTTTGGCTAATGACCGGGTTCCTGCCTCCCACAGAGAAGCTGTCAATACATTATATATGCAAACATCCGAAAATGACAATCCCATCATTATCGCAGGCAAAAATGATTAATTGGTGAAAATGAATATGTTCACGCTACAAATAATCTCTTGTGCAGCCAACACAATCATCGTTCACATCCCATCTAAATATTTTTAATATGAAATAAAGCATATTTAAAATAAATTTTGATGTTTTATACATGCGGTTTGTTTTTTTATTATTTTTGAAAAATATTTTTTCGCTATGAATAGACATATACATTATTTAATTCGTTTTGTCCTGTTGCCGGCTGTTTTTATGCTTACAGCCATTTCCTGCCGGCAGCAAGACGGGGACCAGGACAGTGAATCGGCTTTCGAGGCGGCTGCACAGGATGTTTTTATCACCGAGATTGATGTCATGATTATTGAAGAGGGGGCTTTCTCAAGGGAGTTGCTCTCCAACGGTAAGCTCCGTGCGCTGCGAAAAAGCAGGATCCCTTTCAGGTTCAGTGAAGAGTTGCTGAAGGTGCATGTTCTGAATGGCCAATATGTCAGGACCGGTGAGGTGCTTGCCGAATTGTGCCGTGAGAACCTGGAAAGGCAGCTTGCACGTGCCACAATCACCAGGAAACAGGCTACCCTGGAAATGGAATATCTCCTGCTGGGCCATGGGTTCAATATCAGCGACAGCCTCAGAGTGCCTGTTCATATTTGGGAAATGGCGGGTATCAGCTCGGGTTATTTAGATGCCCGCAATCAGTATAAAAACCTGCGGGCTGATTTGGAAAGAACCCGGGTGACCGCCCCTTTCAGCGGACTGATTTCAGGCATAGAAAACCAGCCCCATGAACAGGTTACCGCAGGAAATATTTTCGGCACCCTTATCGACAATACCGCCTTCATTGCAGAATTCCCGGTGATGGAAAATGAGCTGCCATTGATTGACCTTGGTGGCCATGTGCAGGTGGTCCCTTTCAGCAGGCCCGGTACATTCTACAATGGCACGATCAAAAGCATCGACCCTGTGGTAGATGAAAACGGCTTGGTGAGGATAACCGCACTCATTACCGATACGGAAGGTCTTCTCGACGGAATGAATGTCCGTGTTATTGCACGGCAGGAAATTGCCGGGCAAATGGCGGTGCCCAAACCGGCAGTCCTTTACCGCGATAACTTAGAAGTACTTTTCCGCTATGAAAACGGGGAGTCGGTTTGGACCTACGTAAACATCCTGTATGAGAACAGCACCCATTACAGCGTGATTGCCAATCCTGACAGGGTAGCCAGCCTGCAGCCCGGCGACACGGTGATCATCGGTGGCAATATGAACCTGGCCCACGGTTCGGCCGTAAACATCAGGTAACATGGTGGCTTTTCTCATCAAAAGACCTATAGCGGTCACCATGGCCTTCCTGGGTGTCCTCGTGCTGGGTTTAGTCGCGGCAAGCTTTCTGCCTGTTTCGCTGGTACCGGATGTGGATATCCCCCGGATAACCGTTAATGTCACCGCACCCAATTATGCCGCACGGCAGTTGGAAAACAGCGTAATGTCACCGCTGCGCAGCAACCTGATGCAGGTGAACAGGCTAAAGGACATCAAAACAGAATCCAGGGACGGAAGCGGCATGGTAAGCCTGGAGTTCGACTACGGAACAAACATAGATCTTGCATACATCGAGATCAACGAACAGGTCGACAGGGCGATTCCTTCCCTCCCCTCTGATGTACCTCGCCCGGCGGTCATCAAAGCCAGTGCCTCCGACATTCCGGTCTTTTATCTCGATATCACACGCAAAGATACCGGCCTTCAGTCAGGTTCCGGCAGCCAAAGCATTTCCGATATCGACTTCCTCGAACTCAGCGAGTTTGCCGATGAGATCATCCGGCGCCGCCTGGAACAAATACCACAGGTGGCCATGGCCGATATGAGCGGACGCACATTCCCGGAAATCATCATCACCCCCGATATGGATAAACTTCGCGCCATGAACCTCTCACCGGCAGCCATCGAAGAAGTGATCCGGGCCAACAACATCAGCTTCGGCAATATATTTCTCCGTGACAAACAGTATCAGTATAGCGTAAGGGTGGGGGACAGGCTGCTGGATGCCGGCGACATCGGGGATTTGTACCTGAACCATCGTGGCAGGCTGTGGCAGCTTAAAGACCTATGTACGATCGAAACCAGGCCGCAGTATCCCGAAGGTGCAGTATATGCGGGGGGGCAGCGCGCAATCTCCCTCGCTGTAATCAAACAGGCAGATGCCCGGATGCAGGACCTCAAACATGCCCTCCATGAAATGATCGTCTTGTTCGAAACAGATTACCCCTTCCTGAATTTTACCATTACCCGCGACCAAACAACCTTGCTTGACTACACCATGGGCAACCTCAGGCAAACCCTGATGATTGGTGCAGGCCTTGCGTTTCTGGTGATGTTCATTTTTCTCAGGGATCCGCGGGCGCCTTGGCTGGTCATCATTTCGGTACCCGCTGCCATCGTCGTATCCATGTTGTTCTTTTTCCTGATCGGGATATCGCTGAATGTGGTATCCATTTCAGGCCTGGTGCTTTGTATTGGTATGATGATCGATAATGCCATCATCGTGATTGACAACATCAGCCGCCATCGAAAAAGCGGGAAAAGCCTGTCACAAGCCTGTGTTGACGGAACCAACGAAGTGTTTCGGCCATTGCTCAGCTCGGTGCTGACCACCTGCTCGGTATTTATACCCCTGATTTTTCTTGGCGGACTGGCCGGAGCACTGTTCTTCGACCAGGCCATGGCTGTTACCATCGGCCTGTCAGTATCTCTGCTCATCGCCATGACATTGGTCCCGGTGTATTATTATGCGCTGTATAAAAAGTCAACACCAAAGGGGTCCAACTTCCTGGCCAGGATCAATCCGCTGAACTATGCCAGCCTGTATGGTGCCGGTTTCCGATTTGCCATGCGCCGTCAGGGGCTTGTGTGGATCATGGCCGGCGGACTTGTGGCTGTGATGGCGGTTATGATGCTTCTCATCGAAAAGGAGCGCCTGCCTGTACTGCAACGTGAAGCGGCACTGCTGTGGATTGATTGGAACGAAAACATCCACCTGGAAGAAAACAGCCGGCGTATCCATAACCTGATGGAAGAACTGGGGCCGGAAGTGATGTACAGCACCATTCAGGCGGGCCGGCAACAATTTATGCTGGATAAAGTCTATAACAACAGCGCGCAGCAAAGCCTCATCTATATTCTCACAAGTTCTGCTTCCCAGCTTGAAAGGGTGATGGATAAAACTGCACAGGTCATTGGCAGCAGACACCCCTCCGCCATCTTTCATTTCAGGGAGGAGGGCAACCTCTTTGACCAATTGTTTGCCGACAGTCAAGCACCCCTGGAAATACGCCTGCGACCCATGGAACCGTATGGCAGGGATTTGCCCGGGCTTCTGCAGACAACCATCCGTTCGCTGGAAAAGCGTCTGCCCGGAACCTCGTTCGATGCACTGCCCATGCAACAGTCGGTCGCACTGCAGGCAGACCTGCAACTGATGGCCCTCCATGAAGTCAACATGACCATCCTGCAACAAACACTCACCCGCCTGTTCAACGAACACATGGTTTTTACCCTGATGGACAGCCGCTCCAGTATCCCCGTGAAGATCGGAGGTAATCCGTCGGCCATTGAAGACCTGTTGCACGCCGAAAGGGTTACCAGCCGCAACGGAGTAGAGGTCCCCTTGCACATGCTATTGCGCAAACAACCGGGACAAGAGCTTCAAACTATTATCGCCGGCATAGAAGGAGAGTATTATCCGTTACAAATGGATGTGAGCCCGCGAGACATGGAAAGGACCAAAGGCATTGTAAGAGAATCATTGAGGGAGGAGGGCTTGTTTGAAGCTTCTTTCGCAGGCAGCATTTTTGCCAGGCGTCAGCTCACCCGTGATCTGCTCATGATAGGTGTGGTTGCCCTGCTGCTGCTGTTTTTTATCCTGGCGGCACAGTTCGAATCCCTGAAACTGCCGGTCATCGTTCTGCTGGAAGTGCCCCTGGCAATGACAGGAGCGCTCCTGATGCTGATCATTTTCGGCGTAAGCCTCAACATCATGGCCATGATCGGTATGGTGGTGATGACAGGGATCATCATCAACGACAGCATCCTGAAAATAGACACCATTAACCGTCTCAGGGCCAA
>SKTQ01000108.1 GCA_007122505.1 Bacteroidales bacterium
AAATCGCCTGTTCGTACAAACGAACCTCAAAATCCGGATAGCTTTCCAAGACAGTATATGGATACTCTTCAATGCCGCGGGAACTTTCGGAAGCCCTAAGACTGATACCGGTCATGGCCGTGAGAAAAATGACTGCTAAAATGACGGTGGTTTTCATGTTTGTGATGTTTGAAGTGTGTGAAATGTCGAAATGTGTGAAAGGTGAAAAAGTCAAAATGTGAAAATGATTTACTTTGCTTGTCATATTTGCTCATGATGATTGAGCGGCGAAACTGTATTAATTGAATTGATTTTCAAAAGAAGAAACACTTAATCTCATAAAATGTTTAACGATTTAGGGAAAAAGATAAACAAAAAATTTATTTGATCATGTGCGGATATGTTTTCTGATTGCTTAATACAACATAACCTCACTGTAATTCTGTGTTTTATGTCAAAGTTGTGAAAAAATTAACATTTTAAAGATAAAACATATTGAATAAAGTTTTTTAATCAAAAGGCTTTTGCTATATTTGCGCTTTCTCCTGCGAAAATTCATTTTTTCAATAAATTATCTTTTTTATTCACAAACTTTAAAAAGGAGCAGGTTATGATTACCACAGAAAAGATCACGTCGTCGCAGCAGGCGATCGCACTGGAGGATAAGCACGGTGCGCATAATTATCACCCTTTGCCCGTGGTTTTGTCACGCGGAGAAGGCGTATATGTTTGGGATGTTGAAGGAAAGCGCTATTACGACTTCCTGTCGGCTTATTCGGCCGTGAACCAGGGACACTGTCATCCAAAGATTGTTGACGCACTCATTGAACAAACCAAAAAACTGGCACTCACTTCAAGGGCTTTTCACAATGATGTGCTCGGTGTTTATGAAAAATATATCACCGAATTGTTTGGATACGACAAGGTGTTGCCTATGAATACGGGAGCTGAAGCCGTTGAAACGGCCATCAAACTTTGCCGCAAATGGGCTTACAGGAAGAAAGGCGTACCGGAGAACCAGGCAAAGATCGTCGTATGTGAAAACAATTTCCACGGACGTACCACCACCATTGTATCGTTTTCAAACGATCCCGATGGTTACAGCGATTATGGCCCATTTACGCCTGGTTTTGTCCGCATCCCTTATAACGATTTGTGTGCCCTTGGCAATGCATTGAAAGACCCCAATGTTGCCGGTTTCCTGTTTGAGCCGATCCAGGGGGAGGCAGGGGTGTTTGTTCCCGATGAGGGATATCTCAAAAAGGCCTATGACCTTTGCAAAAAGCACAATGTATTGTATATGGCTGACGAGGTACAGACAGGTATTGCACGTACCGGTAAAATGCTGGCCTGCGACCATGAAAATGTGAAACCTGATGTAGTAATCCTTGGTAAAGCCATCAGCGGCGGGATTTATCCCGTATCAGCAGTGTTGGCCAATGATGATGTGATGCTGGTGATCAAGCCCGGTCAGCACGGTTCCACCTTTGGCGGTAACCCGGTTGCCGCAAAAGTAGCCATGGCCGCTCTTGAAGTGATCCGCGAGGAAAAGCTGGCCGAAAGGGCCGAGTATCTTGGTGAGGTTCTGCGCAGGGAACTGCGTGCCATCAAATCAGAGATGCTTACACTCGTAAGAGGAAAGGGACTGCTCAATGCCATCGTGATCAAGCCGAAAAACGGAAAAGAAGCCATGGACGTTTGCCTGAAAATGAAAGAGCTGGGCTTGCTGGCAAAACCCACTCACGGCGATAAAATACGTTTTGCGCCACCTTTGGTGATCACCGAAGAGCAACTCATGGAATGTGTAAGTATTATTCGTGAAGCAATCGAATCATTCGAATAGTCTGAAATGTCTTTCTGTGCGCCTCTTGCGCCGGAAATGGCACGAAAGGAAAATCACAAACAAAAGGGATGGCACTATGACCATCCCTTTCTCTTTTCTCAAACGAATTGTTATCTTTGTATCCATATTTACGTATATAAATGTATGAGAATTTGTTATGGATAAGTATGCCAACAGTATTGCCAAAAGATATGATACACTGTCCACGCAGGATTGTTGTCTGTCCTGCGGCGGTGCCTTGTCTTTTGCGGAGGTGAAGCCGGGAGATGTGTGTATAGACCTTGGCTGCGGCAAAGGCCGCGATGTGCTGCGCATGGCTACCCTGGCCGGAGAGGAAGGGCATGCTTATGGTGTTGATATTTCTGACGGGATGATGGACACAGCCGGAAAACAGGCTGAAATAATTGGATTAAAGAACATTGGCTTTGTCAAATCCCCGCTTGAGGAGATCTCACTGGAAGATGGCATTGCCAACGTGATTATCTCCAATTGTACCATCAACCACTCATTGCAGCAGGATAAGGTATGGCAGGAAATTGCCCGGTTGTTAAAAAAAGGAGGGCATTTTGTGGTAAGTGACATTTATGCTGTGGAGACGGTGCCGGACAAATTCAGAAACGATCCCGAAATGGTTGCCGAATGCTGGGCCGGTGCCGTAACAAGAGAAGTCTATTTTGAAAATGTCATCAAAGCCGGCTTGCATAGCATAGAAATTATGGAAGAGTCGCAACCCTACGAAAAAGGGAAAATAAAAGTGGCCAGCTTCACCATAAAGGGAATGAAGTAAAGTTGTTTTTAATTATGTTTGTACCGTAAGGTGGATATAAACAATGAATCTATAAATATTTTTTTGGATGAAAACGCTGATCAAGAAAGAAAAAAAACAGGAAAAGCAGAATAAGAATAAGCAGCAGGCACAGTGTTGTGCAAAAACCTCAGTGGCGCTGGCTGGCTGCCATGACTAATATTGCGTTCCGGGACCTGTTTGAAGAATCCATCCTGCATGCGTCTTTCGACACATAATATTGTATCTGAAATACCGGATACGGACAGGTATGTGATTGCCAACCTGTTATCCGGCCATGCCGACGTGATTACCTCCAAAGAGCTGCAAGCCTTGCAGCAAAGCGGTGATCAGCCGCTTCCTCAATTTGTGGAAAAGGGTTATGTTGTTGATCCTGAAGAGGAACAGCAGCGTTATCGTATGGCATACCTGGATTATTTGGAAGAACGTGACCGTGAAGAGCTCCAGTTGTTTTTTGTCCCTACCTATCAATGCAACTTCCATTGCAGTTATTGCTACCAGGCACCCTATTTGTCTGAACCCGACCATCTGCTGCCACCGGTTATTGATGCTTTTTTCAATTTCGTTGCCGGCCAATATGGCAACAGGAAACGCTATGTAACGCTTTTTGGCGGCGAACCCCTGCTCTCCGGCAAGGTTTTCAGGGAGGGCATCGGGCGTTTTGTTGAATCCTGCGCTGCAAACCGGCTCGATCTGGCCGTTGTTACCAACGGCTACCACCTGGATGAGTATCTGGATATGTTTTCTGCGGTAAATATTCGTGAAATACAGCTAACCCTTGATGGCACCGAGGAAGTCCATAACCGGCGGAGGCCGCACAAAGGAGGCAAAAAAAGCTTCGCTCGTATTGTGGATGCCATTGATGAGTGTTTGAATGCGGGGATGCAGGTGAATCTGCGGATGGTGTTGGATAAGGAAAACATGGACAACCTGCCGGAACTTGCCCGTTTTGCCATCAAAAAAGGATGGACAGCATCGCCCTTGTTCAAGACCCAGTTAGGGCGTAATTATGAGCTTCATCATTGCCATTCCGGGCCATCAACTCTGTATTCACGCCTTTCCATGTACCGTGACCTCTATCATCTGATCAAAAAACACCCGGAAATCCTGGAGTTTCACCGCCCGGCTTTCAGCGTTGCCCGTTTTCTGAAAGAAAACGGGTCTTTGCCGCCGCCGTTGTTTGATGCCTGCCCGGCATGCAAGGGTGAATGGGCTTTTGACTATAAGGGAAACATTTACAGCTGTACGGCAACGGTCGGCAAACCCGGTGAAGAGCTCGGTAGCTTTTATCCGGAAGTGACACTGAAGCAAGAGAGAATCGAAACCTGGCAACAGCGGGATGTTTTTGCCATTGATGACTGCCGCACCTGCAATTTACAACTGGTTTGCGGCGGAGGCTGCGGCGCCGTGGCAAAAAACAGGGAAGGGCATATTCTGGCTACCGATTGCCGTCCCGTGTCAGAATTGCTCGGAATGGGCGTAGCTACCTATTTTTCTCCATAATATCGGGCCTGACCTTTTCACATGTACATACACTATTGCCTGACTTTTTATTCCTCGCAAAGGCCGCAAAATTATTCACGCAAAAAGCGCAAAGGATAACCACCTAAGAAGATTAATCGACACATTTTCACATTTTCACATTGATTCATTTTCACATTGATTCATTAGTACATTGGTACATTTTCACATTGATAAATTGGCACATTGGTACATTTCCCCGATCATTCACCAACCCCCGCCAAAATAACAGATGTCTGCATTTAAAAAAAACTGTACCTTTGCCCCCGTACAGGTTCCGGCCCCCCATCGGGCAAGCCGGATGAAAAGGGAACCGGGTGAGAATCCCGGACAGTTCCCGCTGCTGTGAGTTCCTTTATGTGTGTTTGTCACTCCAATGCCACTGCCCAACAGGGTGGGAAGGCGATAAACACGGAACAAGTCAGAAGACCTGCCTGTCAAAAAAAACCAATAGTAACCTTCGGGAAAAAGGCGAATTGATTCATGACCGCATCAGGTAGTTTCTTGGTCAGGCATCCAGTCAAAGCCGCTTTGTTTGCCGGTAAAACAACATCACCATGTTAAAAAATCTATTGATTGCATTGATGTGGATCCCTTTGCATCTTTACGGGGAAACCACACAAAGGCCGGACACCCTCATCCTGCTGGAACCGACAGAGGTAGTAGCCCCCAGGTACGCGCCCTTTAGCGCCGGGCACAACATTTTCAGGATCAGCGATCATTTGGTGGACTATCATTATGACCGTGGTATGGGAGATGTACTCTCCATGCACACGGGTATGTTTATCAGAAGTTATGGCCCCGGTATGCTGGCCAGTGGATCGTTACGCGGTGCGTCGCCGGCACAAACGGCCATCATCTGGAACGGATTTAACCTGCAAAGCCCCATGCACGGACAAACAGACATGGCGATGCTTCCTGTTTTTTTTGTTGATGAGCTGGGCATTCAATATGGAAGCGGCAGTGCCCTGTGGGGCAACGGCGGAATGGGTGGCGCCGTACACGTCAACAACCTGCGCCCTGAACAACAGGGGTTCCACCTTTCCGGAGCTATTTCAACCGTTGATTATGGTGACCTGGCTCAACATGTTGATGCATCCTGGGGTAATGAAACCCTCTTTACCAGGCTCCGGGTGCTGAACCGAAACTCGGAAAACCAATACTCTTTCAGGAATATGGCTCTGGACGGCAATCCGTTGAGCAAACAGGAACATGCTGCCCTCTCGAACCGGGCCTTGCTGCATGAGACATATCTGAACATTGGCAGCCGGCACCGGCTGGATATCCTTTTTTGGTGGCAGGAATCGGACCGTGACAT
>SKTQ01000109.1 GCA_007122505.1 Bacteroidales bacterium
ACTTCAGCGTCGCCGGCTTTTAAGGGATTGAAGAAGCGCACGTCGTCCATGACCATTTTTTCCGGCATGCCCGGCCTGTGCATGCGAATGTTGTAAAAGCCGTTTTGTTTGCTGTAGATATGGAAGGCGGAAAGCATCACACGGTCGCGCCGTCCGATCTGCTCCTTGTCCGGCTCCAGGTTTACATAACGGAAACGGATGTTATTCTCCCGGCCATAGCCACCGGTGAGGGCGACCGGTGCTTCGCGGCCTGAGGGATCTGCCAGCCAGATGTCGAAACGGTCGTAAATGAGCACCCGGTGGTCGTCTTCCAACCAGCCGGCTATTCCATGGGGATCGGGTTCAGAAGGCGTATCATGCAGCTCATCATACATAGGGTAGGGGATGCTTTCAGTGATGTTGACGGTTTGCCGGTCCTCCAGCGATAAAGTGTACCAGTGCCTGTCTGCCTGGTTGTAATACAAAAGATATTTCCCTTCCGGGGAAAGTCTGGGATCACCGGCCGTGGAAAGATGGACGGAACCCCGCTGCTTTTCCAGCACCAGGCTGCGTTCGCCGGTAACTACATCCACAATATACACATCACGGTAGTCGCCCGACTCAAAAGAGTTTTGGATCAGATAGGGAAGCTTCGACTCTCCCATCTCTAACCGCCCATTGCCATACTGGTGTGTGGTAAGATCAGGCATCTCCTCATCGGCCAGTTGTACCATTCGGCCCTCTTCCAGGTGGTAAACTGCCGCAAAACTCCTCCTTTTTTCTCTTTCGGCCTGCACCAGTTGCATGGGCTGGATCAGCGGATCGCGGTAGTGCCATACATCCAGCCTGTGCTTCTCTTCGGGCAGCAGGGTGTCTTCAGCCTGGGACTCCGGTAAAGGTGCGGTGCCAAAAAACACGCGGCTGCCATCTGAAGTAAACTGCGGTGACCGGTTTTCAGAGGGCCCCCAGCCGGCAGGAACCCCGGGAGAGTCGGGCGTCACAGCCACACCGGCAGCCTCATCACCATCGCGCCATACAAAGAGAGAAAACAACTGTGGTCCTTCTGTATCTTCCGCAAAAAGGAAGGCCACCTGTTTGCCCTCTTCATCCGCCGTGATCCTGCGGATCGTTCCCTCACCTTCAAACAATAATTGTTGTGTTTGGTCTCCGGTGCGAAAAACATGTATTCTTGATAAATCATCATCCACGCTTTCTTCAAAAACCAACAATTGCCCATTGTCCGACAGCACGTAGTCCGTCACCTGCGGAAAGCGATGCTCTGCTTCCGTAATGGGGTTATAAACAAAAAGATCTTGTCCCTTTACGGTATCTTCAGGCAATTCTGCAAGATGGTAGGCCATCCATTGCGATGATTTGGCAGGCAAGGAAAAGGACGCAACATTTTCTATTGTCCTGTAATTCCTGTCATGCAAGCGGTAAATTCCCAATGTATTTTTGGGCATCTCTTCCCGTTTTTTTCCGTCAACTTTGGCTTGCCGAACTGAATCAGCTTTGGGACTAATCAGGAATGCCATATAATCGGAGCCGGGTGAAAACCTTGCCCTTGTGCCACGCGCCAATGAATCAGGTACGTTTGTCTGCAGGTTCAGCAGGTGCAACAGGCCGTCGCCACGCTGTGGGTTCACCTCCCAGGATGCCCAGCGGCCGTCGTTGGAGAGCTGCGCGCGGACTATCTGCTTCCAGTCATCATATACTGAATGGTCAAGGGGGGTTTTGTTTTCTTGTCCAAACAGTATGGATATCAACAAAATAAAAAGAATAGTGAAGGATGTAATGCGTTTCATATGGTTGATTTTTTGGTTAATCTATTTTTTATCGACGGGATTCGAGTTCAGGCAGCAGCTCATCCCTTACCCATTTGAACTCCGGTTCAAAAGAAAGGGCTTTTCTGAATGTTCTCATTGCGGATTCGGTGTCTCCGGTTTCCTGGTAGGCATTTGCAAGTGATACCAGGGTGCTCAGGTATAACCAGCGCTGACTGGTTGGCATGTTTTGCTCGAACAATTCTACAGCTCTTGCATAATGCTCAATGGACCTTCTTTTGGAACCTCCGAAAATGGGCGGAGCATAAAACAACATATTTCCCTTTTCCAGGTGAGCATGCGGATTGTTTGGCTCCAAATCCAAGGCATCATTGATCAGCCGGCTGCTGACCGGCCCCAGCCGGGTAGCCCTTATGGGGCGCAACGTGATGCGAAAAGCATTGAATGCCGCACGAAACAATTTGGCGTCGGCTGTATGTTTGCCGGTATTCTCCAGCCGTGTCAGCCACCGCTCCGCCGATTCCAGCATTTTCGCACCTTCATCCTCTTTGCCAGTGCCTAAATAATAGCCGGTTAAGCCGTATTTGGCCAGCACAATATCGTAAAGCAGCTCATTGGTTGGGTGCTGCCTGTATTCAAATATCATGTTCTCCAGCGTGTTTTCCCACAAACCCATCCTGTCTTCTACATAAGCTCTATAGATCATATTCCGGAAAGTCTCATGAGCACCTGACCCATCTGCTGCATATGGCAATGTAAGCAGGATGATACACAGAGCAGCTGCGAGTTGTTTTATATATCTATTTTTCTTCCTTTCCATGTGTTCTTTTTGTTGATTTTGTTATGGATGGCAAGGCCCAGAATATTTATGAACATGATATGCTGAATGGGTGCCATCAACACATTGAACCAGATGTTCTGGCTGCTTGCCGCGCTTACCATTGCGCGGATGGCGGAGGTAGCTGCCAGGTAAACAATGGCGGCCGGCAATCCCATGGCAATCCAAACAGGAACAATGCCCAATGTGGTGACCAGTAAAAAAAAGATGCTTAGCGTTGTTTTTGCCCCGAAAAAGGCAATGATATTTTTGGCAAAGCCCTGTTTGGCCTCTCCAAGTGAGCGATACATTCTGCATTTGACCTGTCCCCTGCTGAGGATGGTATGTATGCGCAGCCCGATTTGTTTCATAAAGCGGGCAATGCTGATATCTTCGGCCACCTGGTTCCTGAAATGGCTGTGGAAAAGGTGTTCGCGATAGCTATGTGCATCAAACATCATAAATTGTCCGTTGCCTGCAGAAAGCGAAGCATGCCTGCTCACCCTGGTGAGGATCATCGGCAACAGGCTGACCAGGATCCAGTTCATTATCGGAACGGTCATTTTTTCTCCCATGCTTTTCATGATCTGCTTTGGGAATATGGACAGCAGATTTAAGCGGTATCTCTGAATCTGAGCCAATGCATCACGCAACAAGCCGGGCTCCATCTCCACATCCGCATCCGTAAAAAGGAAATAGTCACCATTAGCCTCCAGGGACAGCTTGTGACAGGCATGGTTTTTTCCCATCCAGCCGGGTTCAAGATGGTCGCCGCTGATCAACCTGATCCTCTTGTCCATGGCCTCATAACGTTTAACCAGTTCTGCTGTGCGGTCTTCCGACATGTCATCATAAACAATGGCTTCCCAATGGGGGTAGTCTTGTTGCAAAATGCTTTCCAGGATGGTTTCGATGTTTTTTTCCTCGTTTCGGGCAGGGATGAGTATGGAAATTTCATGGCTACCCAACGGTTTCCCTGAACGCAGCCATTGCCTGAACAGCAGATTGGAAGCAGCGGTGATAAACCGCAAACCGGTAAAAATTAACACAAAAACGGCCAGATATAACACCTTCTTAAAGTTTTGATAAAATTAACGGAAAACTTTTAGCTGGCATGGCCATTTCCGCTTCTTTATTGAATAATGACAAGACTCTTTAGTTATTTTCCTGTACATCAAGATTCTGCCGGTTAATGCATTCTTTAAAAAAATCATTATAGGATGTCTCTATTTCAGTCAGGCTGAGGTGAACTGTCCGGGAATTTGTATTCATTGCCATGGGTGTATCCGCCGAAAACAATGCTCCTCTCTGGCCGGCATATTTCAGGTAAACGGTGAGTGCAGGCTTACGATACGCATAATAATCAGTGAGACAGGCCATATAAACCACCTGGGCGTCTGATGGTGCCTTTTCCAAAATACGCAGCCATCCTTTCTCAAATTGCAGGGGGTGATGATGGGATGACTGAAATTTTCCCTGTGGGAAAAGTAAAAGAAGATTCTCGGGCTTTGATAAAATGTTGGCACCGTAATGAAGTGATTCAATTGCCTTGCGGCTGTTTTTTTTGATGGAAAACGCCCCCAGTCGTCTTAAAAACGGACGTTTCCCCAATTCTTCCTCCAGCATCATCACATGAAACAATTTGCCAAACACTTTGTTGTTTACCCACCTGGCAATAAATCCGTCCCACCAGCTGAAATGGTTGGCAATGAGCAATACGGGACCCTTCCCGATAGTTCCATCCATTCTTATATTTACCTTTCGAAAATGGCGTTGGATCAAAAAGGCAAACAGCAGATCGAAAAAGAATGTATAAAGCCGGTTGTGTTTTGCAACGATCATAATTGACACACAGATGTTGAAGACTTAACAGAGCATGGTTTTTTTAACTGGTTTGGTTGATGCTTCGCCTCAGGATACTCGCAGCAACACATTGAGCGCTACGAAAAAGGCAAACTGTACGCCAAAGAGCCAGGGTGCCACCCGGTTGTTGGTTTTGACCTTTGCCAGGTGCATCGCACTGAGAAAAACCAGCGAAATGATAAACCAGGCCTGGTAGTTTTGCATGGGAACAACTCCGCCGGCCCAGTCCCACATGTCGAGTTGCATAGCCACCGGTTCCATCACAAAGTCATAGGCAACCATCAGAATGGCAGCAGTAAGTGCCTTCAGCGGCCAGAAAAGTTTAGCGCTTTCCATGATGGCAAACACGCAATATGCAAGCATCATCCAATTGAGGCCAATGATCAGCGGGGTGTTGAACAATTGGAAACCCAGTGCATTTCCATACCAATAAATGCCAAAAACATGGCCGGTGAGAACACCCAGCACTTCAATGAGATAACCGGTAAGGGCAATAAACAACAAGACGATGGCATCCGTTGAACGCCATCTGCCATGAAAGAAAAGCAGGATTGCCGTGCTGAGCAGCAACGTCAGGGGCATCAGACTGATAAACATGTCGCGTGTGAATGGCAGAATAAGCCCCACAAGGCCCACTAAGTAGTAGAGCACAAAAAAGTAACCGGCAAATTTTTCTAATCTGGTTTTTTTGAGAATTCCCATGATAAAAGTATTAATGTTGTGTTGGAATTTCCTTGTCAATGATCTTGGCCGAAGCAAGGCATAAAGGTATGCCCCCGCCCGGATGTACACTTCCGCCTGTAAAGAAAAGATTTTTTATTGATTTTTTGAAATTCGGATGGCGATAAAATGCGGCAAACCGATTGTTGGAGCTTAGGCCGTATAATGAACCGCGGTATGAACCCGTATCCGACTCGATGCTTCTCGG
>SKTQ01000171.1 GCA_007122505.1 Bacteroidales bacterium
AGACGAAATACGGTGGTTGAAGCCATGGGTAAAATGGAAGGCGTGATATGCCCCACCCCGAAAGGTGCTTTTTACGTAACCCCGAGCCTGCCCATCGACGACTCTGATAGATTTTGCCAGTGGCTGTTAGAAGAATTCAGCTACGAAAACCAAACCGTGATGCTGGCTCCCGCTACAGGGTTTTATGCAACGCCCGGTGCCGGCAAAAAGGAAGTAAGGATATCTTACGTACTAAACGTGGAAAACCTGAAAAAAGCAATGAAGTGTATCGAGGAGGCTTTGCTGGTTTACCCGGGAAGGACGGTATAGCAACCGGAAAAGGAATAAAAGAAGCCGCTCTCACAATTTTTATGGTTTGCGGTGATGCTGTTACAGTTTATCGGCAAGGAACTTTCCCGTATGTGATTCAGGACAATTGACAAGGCCTTCGGGTGTGCCTTCATACACAAGCTTACCGCCGGCTTCTCCTCCTTCGGGACCCAAATCAATCACCCAGTCGGCACACTTGATCACCTCCGGGTTGTGCTCGATCACCAGTATGGTATGTCCGTTTTCGATTAGCGCATTGAAAGAGATCAACAGTTTGTCAATGTCATGGAAATGCAAGCCAGTGGTAGGTTCATCAAAGATAAACATTGTTTTATCTGGTGTGATTCCCCTGGTGAGGAAGGAAGCAAGCTTTACACGTTGCGCCTCACCACCGCTGAGGGTGCTGGAGGGTTGTCCAAGTCTGATGTATCCAAGTCCTACGTCCTGCAAAGGTTGCAAACGAACGGCAATGCGACGGCAGATGGCACCGCATTCTTTCGAAGCCGAAAAAAATGAGATGGCATCATCAACGGTCATGTCAAGGATGTCTGCTATGGTTTTTCCCGCGAAACGAATATCCAGGATTTCTTCCTTATATCTTGTGCCTTTGCAGCTTTCACACTGAAGCACAATATCTGCCATAAATTGCATCTCAATTTTCACGATACCTTCGCCTTCACATTCCGGGCATCGTCCGCCTTCAACATTGAAAGAGAAAAACCCCGGCTTATACCCGCGTGCTTTGGCGAGTGTCTGGGAGGCATAGAGCTGACGCACCTCATCGTAGGCTTTCAGATAGGTGACAGGGTTTGACCGGGAAGACTTGCCAATGGGATTCTGATCGATGTATTCCACTTCGCGCAGGCTGTCCGTGTCACCATCCATCTCGTCAAACTCGCCGGTGCGTTCGCCATAACCCCCATAGATCTTTTTGAGAGCGGGATACAGGATATTCCTTACCAGGGTACTCTTGCCCGAACCGCTTACACCGGAAATAACGGTAAAAACATGCAGCGGGATGTCTATGTCAAAACCTTTCAGGTTATGATGTCTGACACCGCTGAGCCGGATAAACTCCTTCCATTTGCGCCTGCGGGCCGGCAAAGGAATGCTTTTTTGATGGTTTAGATAAGCGGCGGTGAGGCTTTTTTCTTCCTTTAGCAGTCCTTCCAGTGAACCCTGGAATACAACTTCTCCGCCATGGGAGCCTGCCAGCGGACCAAGATCAATAACCTGATCGGCAGCGCGTATCATATCTTCATCATGTTCTACAACAATCACCGTGTTGCCCAGGTCGCGAAGTTTTTTTAACACGCCTATCAGTCGGTGTGTATCGCGCTGATGCAGGCCAATACTGGGCTCATCCAGGATATACATGGAACCAACCAGGCTGCTTCCGAGTGAGGTCGCCAGGTTAATACGCTGCGACTCTCCACCCGATAAGGTATTGGACAGGCGATTCAAAGTCAGATATCCCAAACCGACATCGTTGAGATATTCAAGGCGGTTATTGATCTCGACCAGCAAACGCCGGGCAACAGCCTGTTCCTCTCTTGTCAGGTCAATCTTTTGAAAAAAAGCATACAGCTTATCCAACGGCATCAATACCAGATCGGTGACAGACTTGCCGGCTACTTTCACATAATTGGCATCTTTTCGCAGGCGTGTACCTTTGCAATCATCACAAACCCTTTTCCCACGATACCTGGACAACATCACCCGGTATTGGATCTTATAGGTGTTCTCCTCCACCATACGGAAAAAATCGTTCAAGCCTTTAAAATAGCGGTTACCTGTCCACAGCAGGTCTTTTTCTTTTTGGGAAAGGTCCTTATAGGGCCTGTGTATGGGAAAGTCAAAACGGTATGCGTTGGCTACCAGCTGGTCTTTCCACCACTGCATTTTTTCTCCACGCCAGCATGCAACAGCTTCTTCATAAATGGACAGCCGCTTATTGGGCACAACCAAATCAGGATCAATGCCAATAACACTTCCAAAACCTTCACATTTCCGGCATGCACCATAAGGATTGTTGAAGGTAAACAGGTTAACGGATGGTTCCTCAAATGTGATATCGTCGCGTTCAAAACGATTGGAAAAAGCTATTCTGTTAAGCTGATCGTTTGCGCCAATTTCCAGGATGCACTCTCCATTGCCCTCATAAAACGCTGTTTGAACCGAATCGGCAATGCGCGCACGCAAATCAGTATCGCCGGGGTCAATGAGGATGCGGTCGATCACCACCGCCATCTCCCCGATTTTCTCCGGCAAATCTTTCACCTTCATCAGCTCTTCTATCCGTTTTATATCTCCGTCGATCATTAAACGGGTAAAACCCTGCTGTAACAATATGGTGAGCTGCTGCTTCAAGGTTCTGTCATCCTTTCGGGGTGGTTCGGCCAAAATCATTACCATGGTTTCGGCCGGTAAGGACAAGCAGTAATCCACAACATCGGTCACCTGGTCTCTTTTGACAATTTCTCCGGAAACGGGAGAATAGGTTTTTCCGATACGGGCAAAAAGCAGTTTCAGGTATTCATAAACCTCTGTGGATGTTCCAACGGTGGAGCGCGGGTTTCGTGTATTCACCCGCTGTTCTATCGCAATGGCAGGAGAAATACCACGAATGTAGTCAGCTTCCGGTTTGTTCATCCGGCCGAGGAATTGGCGGGCATAGGCACTCAGGCTTTCCACATAGCGCCTTTGGCCCTCCGAGTATAAGGTATCAAAAGCAAGTGAGGATTTTCCCGAACCGGACAATCCGGTCAACACCACAAGGGAATTACGCCTTATGGCAACATCAACCCCTTTGAGGTTGTGCACCCTGGCCCCTTTTATCAAAATATATTGCCCGGGATCAAGCTGATCAATATTAACTGCCATATTATCCAATGTGCCTAATTTTCAGGCAAAGTTAAAATTTATTCAGCGTTTGGATTTCCATTTGCTGTGATAGTTCATAAATAAGCCATTCTCTTGGAAATCTCTATCAGGAAAAAGACCAAAAATTGCTGGTTCACCAAAACAAATAAATGTGAGGCAAGTATATAAATTTTGTATATTGGCCGCTTTCATCAGGCAAACTTCAATTACTAAAAAAGGAATCCGGAAATGTTGCAGGAGAATCTTTCAAACTTTATTCTGAAAGCGATCAGAAACAATTGGAAAACCAAGGCTTTGGCAGATTATAATGGTAAAAGCTACACGTATGGTGATGTGGCGGGATACATTATTCACTTACATACCCGCTTTGAGATGTATGGTATTCAACCGGGGGATAAAATTGCCTTACTGGGAAAAAATTCAGCGCACTGGGCTATCACATATCTTGCTGTAATTACCTATGGCGCAGTAGTTGTACCCATCCTGCCCGACTTCAAACCGGGAGATGTACACCATATTGTAAATCATTCTGAATCCAGATTGTTGCTTGCAGCCGACGCTTTGTTTGAAAATCTTGAACCGGAAAAGATGGAAAAAATAAAAGGCAGCGTCTCATTGAACGATTTTTCCATCCTTGCCGATGGTGTCGCAGGTTCTTTGTCAGACAAAGCGGAAGCAGTGGAAGACCTTTACCAGGAAAAATATCCCTTTGGTACCCAGTCCGACAATTTTTTCCTTAAGCCGGTACTCAATGAACATCTGGCCATTATCAGCTATACTTCAGGTACAACAGGTTTTACCAAGGGGGTCATGCTACCTCATAATTCGCTGGTTGCCAATATTGTGTATGCCAACAAAAACATGCCCCTGGATCCCGGCGATTCCATCGTGTCGTTTTTACCACTGGCCCACGCTTACGGATGTGCATTTGAATTCCTTTGGCCTTTTACTTTGGGTTGCCACATTACTTTCCTGACAAAAACACCCTCCCCGCAGATTATTGTCAAAGCCTTCCGTGAAATCAAACCCCGGCTTGTCCTTGCAGTACCTCTCATCATCGAAAAAATCTATAAAAAACAAGTCATGCCGGTCATCAACAAGCCGGTGATGCACGGCTTATTAAATACACCGCTTCTTAAAACATTCATCCAAAAAAGAATCAAACAAAAACTCGTGAACGTTTTTGGTGGTAATTTCCATGAAGTAGTGATCGGAGGGGCTCCCTTAAATGCGGAGGTTGAGCGTTTTTTGAAAAAAATCGGATTTCCTTACTCCATCGGATATGGTATGACCGAATGCGGTCCACTGATCAGCTATGCAAATAGTGCTAAAACAAGGCTTGGTTCTTCAGGAAAAGTTGTTGACACACTGGAACTAAAAATCCAAAGTGATGACCCTCAAAACATTACAGGAGAAATCCTTGTACGCGGCGAAAACCTGATGATGGGATATTATAAGAACAAAGAGGCCACAGAAAAAGCGATTGATAAGGATGGCTGGTTTCATACTGGTGATCTGGGCCTGATTGACGGGGATGGATATCTGTATATAAAAGGACGCAGCAAAAGCATGATCCTGGGTCCTTCCGGGCAAAATATCTATCCGGAAGAACTGGAAGCCCGGTTGAATAATTTGCCATTTATCCAGGAATCGCTGGTTGTAGAAAAGAATGGAAAACTAGAAGCATTGATTTATCCCGATTATGAAGAAACTGATTTGAAAGGTCTGGATGAAGAAGCATTAAAGGAAATGCTAAATCTTTATAAAACAAACATAAACAATTCGTTTCCAGAGTATATGAGTCTTTCTTCCATCAAAATTGTTCCTGAAGAATTTGCCAAAACACCCAAGAAAAGCATCAAAAGATTTCTTTACACAATGAATCAATAAAAAAAGTTTTGAAAAAAATTTTTTGGTTAGAAAAAAATATCCTTATATTTGTGATCAAATTAAGGCAATTGCGATTGTCATTATACTAACCTAAACGAAGGAGGACGGATTATCGATTAGACGCTTACGCTGGTTTTAACATAAAGGAGGCCATTAATATGAATGACCGCACAGCGATTAGCGATCAGGAGTTGATTCGTCAATTTATCTCCGGAGATCATCAGGCATTGGAATATTTGATCAACCGCCATCAGCGCAAGTTGTTCTCATATATTATGCTGATAGTGAAAGACAAACATCTTGCCGAAGACGTTTTTCAGGACACCTTCATCAAGATCATCAACACCCTTCGGGCGGGAGCCTACAATGAAGAAGGCAAATTCTTGCCCTGGGCAATGCGCATTGCCCATAACCTGATCATCGATTACTTCAGGAAATCCAAAAGGATGCCCTTTAAGGAAAACAGTGAAGAATACGATCTGTTTGAAACCCTGAAGGTTTATGAAGATACCATTGAAGACAAAATGATTATTGGGCAGATTCACGCAGACGTAAAAAAGCTGATTGAATACCTTCCGGAAGAACAAAAGGAAGTCTTGAAAATGCGTCATTATAAAGAAATGAGCTTTAAAGAAATAGCTCATGAAACGGATGTTAGCATAAATACCGCCCTGGGGCGTATGAGATACGCGCTGATCAATTTGCGTAAACTTATAAATGAAAACAACATTATCCTGACACGGTAAAACACTTTTTTTCATAGCCTTGTTCCTGTTTAATCAAACCATTTATAACCGGCTTCGCCGGTTATTTTTATTTTACCAAACCACATATTTTGCATTACCTTTGCTCTTGTTTTGAACAGGCCATTGTTTTTTCATGCAAATTTTTGAAAATCATTTTCTGAAAGATTTGAACACCTTTGGTATATCCGTTTATGCCAGGGAATATACCCGCCTGTCATTTGAAAATGAGGCCCGGCAATTGCTTGATCATCCTGCATTCAAAATGGGCCGTCATTTTGTGTTGGGAGGCGGCAGCAATATTCTGTTTACTGATGATTACGACGGCCTGGTGGTTCATATAGATCTAAAAGGCAAGGATGTGGTCAGAGAAACAGGGGAAAAGGTATTCCTGAAAGTGCAGGCAGGGGAAAACTGGGACGATCTGGTAGATTATTGCGTGGGCAAAGGCTGGGGCGGATTGGAAAATTTATCACTGATTCCCGGCCAGGCAGGCAGCAGCCCCATTCAAAACATCGGTGCATATGGCGTTGAACTTAAAGAGCATTTTCACAGCCTGGAGGCCATTCACAAAAAGAATAAAACATTCGTAACATTCTCCAAAGAAGCCTGCAGCTTTGGATACAGAGACAGTTTCTTTAAAAACAGTGGGCATGATGAATATATCATTTTGTCAGTTACTTTTGTATTGGACAAAGAGCCCAAAATCAGGAAGCACTATGGTGCACTGGCAGCTGAACTGATTGATCACGGTATTGACAAGCCGGATATTGCTGATGTGAGGGATGCTGTTTGCCGTATCAGGAGGCGAAAACTTCCAGACCCTCTGGTGCTTGGAAACGCCGGCAGCTTTTTTAAGAATCCTGTGGTGCCCTATACCACTTACAGTCGGTTAAAAAAAGAACACCCGGATTTGGTGGCCTATCCTGATGAAGCGGGCTTCAAACTTGCCGCCGGATGGCTCATTGACCGAGCCGGATGGAAGGGTTTCCGTGAAGGTGATGCAGGTGTCCACGAACATCAGGCCCTTGTGCTTGTAAACCACGGTGATGCATCCGGAAAGGATTTGCTGAAACTGGCATCAGCCATTCAGCAAGACGTGATAGAAAAATATGACGTTAAACTGCAAGCAGAAGTCAACATAATTTAATCATTGGTTGCAATGGAACGTAAGGAATCAATTATCAATAAATTTGAAAAAGCCGGGCTGGTTACAGTAGTTGTAATCTGGTTATTGCGCGCAGTATTCGGGCCGGACTTTAATTTTGCCCTGCTGGTAACAACAACAGTACTGTCCGTATATTATTTGTGGTTTGGCTTTTTTATTTTCAACAAATTGCGTCCATGGGATCTGATCCACCGGCATATCAGGCAGTCCATAAACAGGTTCGCTGTTGTTACCGGAATACTTATGGGTGTGATCATCTCTCAAACTTTGATTGCCATTATTTTTGGATTCTATCTTTTTCCCGGCACACAGACTGTTGTAACCATATCAGCCATCGTACTGCTTCTGTTTACCGGGTTTTTAGTGATTGTGCAGATTATTGACAAAAAGAGCAGGCCTCACTGCAACCGATACTACCTTCGTGCCGGGTTATTGGGCATTTTTCTACTGTTGCTGTGGTTGGTGCCACTGGAAACAAGACTGGAGATCCTCTATAAAGACTATCCCGAATTCAGGGCGGCTTATATTGAATACGTAAACAACCCTGATTGTGAGCGAGCCATTCAAAAATTACGGGATGAAAGAAGCCGGTTTCGTTAAACCGCATCAGATCAGCTGCAGGTCTTTTTTAATCCGCTCAATCTGATCAAGCAAATCACGGCGCTTTTTTTCATAGCTGCCGGCCTTTTCAAGTTCGGTTCGGCATCCAAAGTAATACTTGATCTTTGGCTCTGTTCCCGAAGGTCTTATGGAGATTTTGGAGCCGTCTTCAAGGATGAATTGCAACACATTGGACTTGGGGAGGTCAACCGGAAATTCTTGTTCCATGTACAGGTCTCTGTCAATACCCGTTTGATAATCAATGATTCGGGCAATGGTTTTCCCGTCTATTTCAGCGGGAGGTTCCTTTCTGAATTTCTCCATCATTTCACGAATCTCGGCAGCACCCTGCATCCCTTTTCGCGTCACCGACATGAGTGTTTCAACGTACAGTGCATGTTCAGTATAAATACGGATCAACAGATCGAAAAGCGACAAATTGTTTTCGCGGGCCCATGCTGCAACTTCAGCCACCATGCAACAAGTGATTACGGCATCTTTGTCGCGAACAAAATCACCAACCAGGAACCCATAACTCTCCTCTCCGCCGCAGAGGAAGCGCTTTTCTCCCTCCAGCAGGCGCATTTTTTCCGCTATGTATTTGAAGCCGGTTAGCACATCCATACATTCCACTTCGTATGCAGCGGCTATTTCGGCAAGCAGCTCGGTGGTAACAATGGTTTTTACGATATATTCGTTTCCTTTCAGCAATTTCTGCTGTTTCATTTGCTCAAGAACGTAATAGGTGAGAAGTGTAGCACACTGATTACCGTTTAACAACACGTAGTCACCATTGGAGTCTTTCACAGCCACCCCTACCCTGTCGCCATCGGGGTCGGTGGCCATTACCAAGTCGGCATCCACAGCGCGGGCTCTTTCAAGTGCCATGGTGAAAGCGGCTTTTTCTTCAGGATTTGGTGATTCCACGGTGGGAAAATTTCCATCTACGAGATCCTGTTCAGGAACATTGTAAACCGCCTCAAATCCAAATGCCCTGAGTGCTTCGGGCACGATTCGCACGGTAGAACCGTGGATCGGTGTAAAGACGATACGCATATCCTTCTGTTTCTCTATGGATTTTGGAGAAAGAGAAAGCGTTTTAATTTCATTGATATATATATCGTCGAATGAGGCATCCAGTGTGGTTATCATTTCATCACGACGGCCAAATCTGATATCCTGAACGCTTGTTTTCTGCACTTCTGCAATCACGTTTTTATCATGGGGGGGTACCAGTTGCCCACCATCATCCCAATATACTTTGTAACCATTATATTCAACAGGATTGTGGGATGCGGTTATGACAATACCGGCCTGGCATTCCAGCTTTCTTACTGCATACGAAAGCAGGGGTGTTGGCCGTACAGCATCGAATACAAACACCTTTATCCCATTGGCCGACAATACCTCTGCCGTTATTTCAGTAAAGAAATCACTATTGTTCCGGCAGTCATGTGCTATGGCAACTGCCGGTTGATCAAGGTTTGGAAACGATCGCAGCAAATAATCCGCCAACCCCTGGGTAGCCATACCCACTGTATATTTGTTCATGCGATTTGTGCCAACACCCATGACACCCCTCAGACCTCCTGTTCCGAATTCCAGATCCTTGTAAAATGCATCCAGGAGTTCTTCGGGCTTTTCATCCATCATTTGTTGTACTTCCTGCCGGGTTGTTGTATCAAATACATCGGTGAGCCAAATTTTGGCACGATCCAGAATATCCGTGTCAATTTTTTTCATGATGGTTGTTTTTTTGATTATTGAGATTTGCGAAAATGCGCTTTTCAGGTTGTAAAGATAGTCATTCAACAAAAAAGCTGCCTGAAAAAATTCAGACAGCTTTTTATCTGTTTGGTGCCCGGAGCAGGACTCGAACCTGCACGTCGTTGCCAACACTAGTCCCTGAAACTAGCGCGTCTACCAATTTCGCCATCCGGGCGTGTTTTTAAAAAGAAAGAGCGTTTTGTGCCCAGGACAAGACTCGAACTTGCACGGCCTTGCGGCCACTACCCCCTCAAAGTAGCGTGTCTACCAATTTCACCACCTGGGCAAAAGGTGTGGCAAAAGTACAAAATTTCTTTTCAATTTCGCCAAAAAAAACAACCTTTGTATAAAATTTAAATAGACAACAGAAATTCATTATTTGCCGGTAACTCCATAGAGTGATACATTTCAGGCAAATACCCAACAAATGACAGTATCACCAATGAATGCAAAGAAACACAAACCGGATGACCCAACCATCTCACCTCCGGTGCTTGAAATGATCACGGTGGCAAACGAATACTGTTTGTTTTTCGAAAGAGCCGGAAACTATAAAGCGGATGACATATTGGAATATTATCAGAAAATGGCACCTCTGCTCTATTTGAAAGGTGCACTTTTGCCGGTGGTTCAGGTATCCGATGAGGCTGTCGCCCAATGTTTTGTAACTGAAGAGCAGTGGGAAACAGTTTTTCGGTCTTTGAGGGAACAATTTAAATCACTTGACGTTTATTATGTGCTGGATCATCATAACGACACAACAGAAACCAGCTTATCGGAAAATATGGCCGACATCTATCAGGATCTGAAGGATTTCCTCATGTTGTATCAAAAAAACATGACTCCGGCCAGGGAGAGCGCCATCGCACAATTGCGAAAGCTTTACCAAACCAGATGGGGGCCTGCTATAATAACATCATTGCAAAAAGTTCATCATATTCTTTATAAAGATGCTATAGATCCGGCAATTTTCGACAATGATGATGAATGGCTGGTTTAAAATAATGACACGCAATAATTGAAAAATGAAAAATTACGATACGATGAAAGTTAAGCTTTTTCTCCCGGGTATTGTTTCACTGGTTGCATTAACGTTTTGGATGCTTTCATGCCAAGGTATGGCAGGTGAAGGTCACAGAATTGAGCTTTTTGTTGCAGACAAGGCTGATTCCGAGACTTACCTGGCCTATCATTATGGAAATCGCCAGTATCTTCAGGATACAACCTTTTTTGATGCGACCGGCTTTGCTGTTTTTGAAGGTGCAGAAAATCTTACCCGGGGTTTATACCTGATCGTTTTTGATGATGACAACAGTTTTGAAGTGATCATCGACGACAACCAGCATTTTTCTGTTTATGTTACAGCTGAGGATATCATGGGCAGCATCCGGTTTGAGAACTCACCTGAAAATGACGTTTTTTATTCTTACCTCCATTTTATCACAGAAAAAACCCGGGAGCGGCGGCAGGTGGATGAAGAGCTCAGGGCTCAGGGCGTTGCAAGAGACCGCCAGGTAACACTTCAAAATAGAATGCAGGAATTGGATACCTTGGTGAGGGAAAAACAAAACCAGATTATTGCAGATGATCCAAATAGCTTACTGGCAATAATCCTCTTAGGTCAACGTGAACCTGAATTGCCTGAATTTCCTCCTTTGCCTGATGGCAGCCAGGATACGGATGCCATGTACAGGATGTACAAATCCATGTTCTTTGAAAACATTGATTTTACAGATCCACGGATATTATTTACACCTGTTTACCATAGTCGCCTGAGTGTCTATTTTAATAATGTATTGATTCAAAACCCGGATACCATTATTATAGAAGCGGACCGCATACTGGAGAAGGCACGGGCAAATGATGAGTTCTTCAGATATACCATCTGGTTCTTGGCCAACAATGCTGAGAGATCCCAGATAATGGGTATGGATAGGGTATTTGTTCATCTTATTGATAATTATTATGCAACCGGAGAAGTTTACTGGATAGATGAGGAACGCCGGCAACGGCTCGTGCAAAGGGCAGACAATATGCGCCGCCTGCTTATTGGCAACACAGCACCCAACATCACCATTTTTGACACCGAAGACCGTCCGGTTTCATTGCATTCCATCGAAGCAGAATATCTGATTGTATATTTTTGGGATTCGGAATGTGCATTTTGTCGGCAGGCAGCGCCGGTTCTGAAAGAAGCCTACCGGAATTTAAGAGACGAGGGTATACAAATATTTGCCATCAATACCGAAACAAACAAAAACCGCTGGTTAAATGCGCTGAAAGACTATCCGGACACTTGGGTTCACGGACAGGATGTCACCAACCGTTCAGGTTTCAGAGAAATATATGATATTTTTGCTATACCACAGATCTTTATCTTAAACAGGGAAAAGCAAATTCTTGCCAAGGATATAGGACCGGAACATGTTGAACGCTTTATCCGGCAGGTAATACTTACTCAGTAACAACACCGGAACGAAGCATTGATTGTTTTTTACTGATGCTCCTTACGTAAAAGGTCATTGATGGTTTTCACCGGATTAAACGTGATCAGGGGAACTTCCACAAAGATTGTATTCCATCTGGCCATTGCGCCGTTCCATAGTCCGGGCAACTCCAATGCTTTCAAATCCCGGCCGTCCTTTGATTTTTGACTGACAAAACCGGTGTTTTTATCAATATATTTTGTTAAATCGTACTTCTCACCTTTGTGATTTTTAACAGAACAAACCAGGTCAACCGGGTTGAAATGTGTTGCATTATTTACACATGCTTCCTGATCCGGGTTTTTCATATCGATTTGTGACATTTCCACAATTTGCAATGAATGGGTTCCATCAGAAGGGTCTTTTACCCAGAAAGGTCCACCACCCGGTTCACCTTCGTTTCTTACCATTCCGCATACGCGCAGGGGCCGGTCAAGCTTCTGCCGGAGCACGGCACTCCCTTCCCGGCTATCTTCAGGAAAAACTGCAGGATCAACATTTAGCGCACTTACGGCAAAATTCTTAGCCCGCTGATACTCGTCAGCGGCTAAAACCCCTCTTTCCAGTGTATGCAACCACTGATTGATTTCTTCCCTAAGTTTAAGCAACAAGCCACCGATAGTTTTCTTATATAAAATGGTTTCGCCGCGCAAATGGTCAGGAACAACGTTGTCGATGTTTTTAATAAAAATGATATCGGCATCAAGGTCGTTGAGATTTTCTATGAGAGCTCCGTGTCCGCCGGGCCTGAATAATAGTTTGCCATCTTTTTCCCTGAATGGCAGGTTATCCAGTCCAACAGCAATGGTATCGGTTGATGGTTTCTGAACAGAATGGGTGATAATAAATTTTACCTCAAGAAGTTGCTCAAATTTTTTCTGCACCTTTTGGAGTTTTGCCTGGAATAAGTTGATGTGTTCGGGTGACAAGGTAAAATGGATATGCACCCTGGCATCGCCTCCCCTTGCATAAGCCGCCCCTTCAGCCAGGTGTTCTTCCATGGAAGTACGGGTGGTTGATCCATATTTGTGAAAAGCTATCAATGCCTTGGGCAGGGAAGCATAATCAAGACCATGGTCAAAAAGAAGGTAATCCAGCAATGGCAGGAAGTTTTTTTCATCGAGCAGATGCCCCGCATCCAGGTCTTCTTTATCCATAGCCAAACACAAATCATCCCAAAACGCAAAATCCTTAATATGGTTAAAGAAATTTGCCGCATCCGGTTTTGAATCAAGCAGTCCATGGGTATCAACACCTGCGATCAGAAGGTCGCGCCATACAAAAACGTCTTTAAACATTCGTGTGGCTGCACCGCTTGCCGGCACAAGCTTCATCACATCATACTTTGAATGATGCATCATATAAAATCCGGCCATTTGATGCGCAGACTTTTCATCAAATGTTCTTATTCCGTCGCCTGTAGTTGCAGGCCTGTCGAGTGTTAGTGGCGGAAACCCCTTTTTGAAATGGTCAATCTGCAGAAGAAAAGCATCCTTGCTTATCCCTTTGTCACTCAATTGTTTGATGTCCTGTTCATTTAACATATAATCGCTTTTAAATTACGGATCAATACATACAAAAATAGAAAAATAATCTGTGAGCCAGACATGCTTTCTTGAAGGAAATCATTCAACACCTAAATGGTTTTCCGTGTTCGCAGCTGTCAGACTGAAACGAATCCGGCATATTTCATCAACATTTCGTAACTTAGCCCCATCATATCAAGAAAAAAATTATGTTTGACGCAGACAAAAAGAGTTCACCCGCCATCGTGAAAGAACAAGCGGAGGGCATTTTGCAGAGTTCCGTATTTTCAGAGTTGCTAAAAAACACGCCCAACGTTTTAATGATCCTGAACAGTCAAAGGCAGGTTGTATACCTGAACCGCCATCCGGTTCCTGCCTCTGATGCCATATCCGATCATCCATTGGGTGAAAGGCCGGGTGAGTGTCTTGGCTGTATAAATATTGCGAAAGGTGAACTTGGATGCGGGTCAACCGAGTTTTGCAGAGTTTGTGGTTTTAATGCAGCGATCACTGCCAGTGAAACCGGCAAAAATGGGCAGGACGAGTGCAATATTGCCCTGAAAAATGGTGCTTCACTAACTCTCAGCGTATCCACAAAACCATTTGAATACAACAATGAGACTTATATTTTCTGTGCCCTTGAAGACATCAGCGAGAAAAAAAGGAGGCAGATGCTGGAGAGTATTTTCCTGCACGACATATTAAATACTGCGGCTATACTTGGTGGACTCAGTGAAGCGTATACTGATATTCCCGATGAACAGATCCGGTCGATGTTACGTGAAGTATCAACCAATATCAGTGACGAGGTTCAGGCTTACCGGTTGATCAGTACCGCGGAAACACAAACGCTCCGCACAAATTATTCAGAAGTTGAGATTGGAGAAATTGTGAACGAAGTGGTAAGGTCTTTGGGTAACATGCGCAAGTTCCAGAACCGCTCTTTCAGTGTGAATACCACCTCAGGCACCATCGTTACAGAACGTTCGCTGTTGCGCAGCGTCCTGGTAAACATGGTAAAGAATGCATTGGAAGCAGCTGATCAGAATGATGTGATTTATATTCAGGCACACTTCAATGAAAAAAGCAATCGTGCCCTCTTTTCGGTTCAGAATCCGCAAACCATTCCCCGCAAGGACCAGCTTAAACTGTTTCAGAAATCTTTCTCTACCAAGGGGCGTGGTCGCGGTTGGGGTACTTACAGCATAAAGATTTTGACAGAAAAATACCTGAAAGGTACGGTAACATTCCAGTCAGGTAATGGAACAGGTACGGTGTTCACCATTACCATTCCCTCCCTGGAATAAATCGCTCTAAGGCATTTTAGCCCTTAAAATACTTCATCTTCAGATTGTTTCCATCAAATACCACATAGGAAAAATGGGTTACCCAGTCGCCCGTATTCACATAAAATGAGGCGGGTGCGATCTCAAGTTTCATGGGAATATGCCTGTGTCCGAAGACGAAATAGTCAACATGTTGGCTTTGCAGCACTTCGCGGCAGTATTGTATCAGCCATTCATTTTCCAGACCAAGAAATTCTTTCTTCTTCTTTTTATTGACTTTCCGGCTGTGCCCTGAAAAAAACCAGGCGAGTTTGGTCCCAATGGTGGGATGTAATGCTGCAAACATGCGCTGACAGATGCGGGATGCAAAGAACCATTTCATGATTTTATAGCCACGGTCACCCGGTCCAAGGCCATCACCGTGCCCAATATGGAACGACTGATCAAAGAGTCGGGCAAAAATGGGTTTATGGTGCACTGTCACGCCGAGCTCTTCATTAAAGTAAGAATACACCCATAGGTCATGATTACCCGTAAAAAAGTGGACTTGTATTCCTTGGTCGGTGATCTCGGCAATTTTTCCCAACAAACGCACAAAACCTTTAGGTACAACCGTCCGGTATTCAAACCAGAAGTCGAAAATATCGCCTAACAAATAAACCTCGCGGGCATCATGCCGAATGGTATCAAACCATCGCACCATCATTCTTTCACGTTCCCCGCTGGAAGCATCACCGGGAATGCCCAGATGGCTGTCAGAAATGAAATAAATCTTATTCCTGTTTTCCATCAATCATAAATTAACCGGGATTATTTCCCATAACAAACCTACACTAAATTTAACATATAGACAAAAAATCTTATCCTACAAACTTCATAAATGAAAAACATATCCATGCATAATTTATTTCGGGATAATGTCGTATATTTACAGACCAAAACGGACCAGTAAGCAAAATGGAGCCGGGAGCTAAACACAATTTAACCAAAACGAACTGCTGATGAAAGAATTATTACAAGCACTGAATAATCTGGAAGGCAAAACAATAGAACCGAATATTGTACGCGAAGCTTTGTCCGGAATCAACTTCAGCAAGCTTTCCTACCAGGAATATTTGGAAAACTGCGACATGGATACCTACAGCCGCATTAAGGTTTGTGATAAACCATTACAGGTTTTTTTGATGATATGGCCACCACAATTTCTGCTACCGATTCACCAACATAACAATTTCTGGGGCTATGTTATACCCCTTCAGGGTATTGTTGCAGAAACGGTTTATGGTTATGCTCCCCGGAAAAAGAAAGTATTTCTTCACCCTACAAAGACTCACAAAACCGGAGAAATCATTTACGAGCCCTATAATGTGATCCATAAGTTGCAAAACACTTCTCCGCTGGAGCCAACAGTTAGTTTGCATATTTATTATCCACCCGTCTATGATTACAAGGGAACATTGATTTTTGATGCGCAAAACAGGCGGCTGGCCGTATTAAATGAAAAAGCCACCAAGCTTAGCTGGGATCTTCCTGAGGATAATTATGAATCAATCCTGGAAAACGCCTATGATGTAGAGAAACTCTGGTAAAAAGGCCAGTTTGGATGGTCAGTAGCCGGAGGTGGTGAAAAATATCTCTGACAGAATGCTTTCCAGTTCAGTATGTTTAATTCCTTTATCAATGATAAAACCTTCTGGGTCAATCAAGACATTAAAAGGAATTCTCTCCACACTGTAAAGGTTGACTACCGGTGAGTTCCAGAACCTCAGGTCACTCACCTGTGTCCACATCACACCATCGCTTTCAATGCCATTTAACCATTGCTCACGGGTACGGTCCAGGGATATGGCATATATTTCAAATCCCATAGGCTGGAAAAGTTCGTAAACATCCTTTAACAATTGGTTTCCTTTCCGACAGGGGGCACACCAGGTAGCCCAGAAGTCAATCAGCACATAATTCCCTCTTAGGGAAGACAAAGCCACCATTTCCCCGTCAGGATCCGGTAAAATAATTTCCGGAGCCAGACTTCCTGCAACAAGGTTGTCACGGTTTAATTGTCTCTGGAACTCCTGTCGCTGCTGATGGGTAACCCTGCGTGAAAGATCCAGAACGTGCCTGTTTGCAGGATATTCCTCTGACAAGGATTCGCTTAGCAATACAAAATACTCGAAATGATCCTGTTCATTTAACAGCAATGTGTTTCCAAAATACTGATACAAGGCAATGATGGAGGCCAGCGAGCGGGGATTGTTGCGGATAAAGCTTTTAACATATGCCCGCTGGTCTTTCAGAATTTCCCTGTAAGACTGCTGAAGATCCTTCCGGACTTCATAAAAATTCGGTTGATACTGGCTTTCCCTGAACACCATCGACAAAGAGTCAACTTTTTTATAATTGTGGTGGAGGTTACGCTGTAAATCGGATAAGAGAACGGAACCGGCAGAACCCTGTATTTGATGATTTATTTGGAAATCACTTGCATCACCGGTAATATAGATATTTTCACCCGGTTCAACCACCAACGTAATGAAATTGTCTCCGTCAAGGCGCAGTATGAAATAACCGGCTTCCTGTAAATCGCCCCTGTAGGAAAATTCACCATAAGCATTGGTTTCAAAACTGTCTAAGGGTATCAGGTCAGTGGTGGTTAATTCTTCCAAGAATAATAAAATATTATCTGCATGATCCAATTTGCCTTTCAAAATAAAAAAATCAGCTTCGGATGAATCATCAACAATTTGACATGACGATATCAGTA
>SKTQ01000094.1 GCA_007122505.1 Bacteroidales bacterium
GAATATGAACGTATTCGCTTACAATCACGCCTGCCCACTTTAAATCCTGATTTTGACCCTGATGAAAGAAGTTCTATCACCGAAGATAACTATTTCCTCGGCGCGGGCTATGGGTTACCCTTATCACAACGTGCAACGATAAATATTTTGTTGTTATACAACTTTAACCAGAACAGCCAGGCTTACCTGGACAATCCATTTTTCCGGGTGGGGGTGGATATTTTTTTGTGACCAATCAATACGATAACTGATTGTAAAGAGTACATAAACAAATGAAGTACATATTGGTTTAATCAAGTGTGACTTTCGAATTTTTCAACAATACATACAAAAAAACAAGAAAACAATGAAAACTGATCTTGAAATTGCCAGGGCTGCCACCATGCGCCCAATTACTGAAATTGCTGCCAAGCTGGGCGTTGAAGAGGCTGATCTCTATCAATATGGTAAGTACATGGCCAAGCTTCCATTGCGTTTGATCGATAACAAAGTGATCAACAAAAAGAAGCTCGTTTTGGTTACGGCGATCACACCGACGCCTGCCGGAGAAGGGAAAACCACAACCTCCATTGGCCTGGCCGAAGGTTTGAACAAGTTGGGTGTAAAAACGACAGTTGTTATCCGCGAGCCTTCACTGGGTCCGGTGTTTGGTATCAAGGGAGGAGCTGCCGGAGGTGGCCACGCACAGGTATTACCCATGGAAGACATCAACCTGCATTTTACCGGTGATCTTGCTGCTGTAGAAAAGGCACACAACCTGCTCAGTGCACTTGTTGACAACCATCTGCAAAGCAAAAACAACAGCCTTAACCTGGACCCCAGGAAAATCATCTGGAAACGCGTGATCGACATGAACGAACGTGCCCTGCGACATATCGTTCTCGGCCTTGGTGGACCAAAACAGGGTATCCCGCGCGAAACCGGATTCGATATTACCGCAGCTTCCGAAATTATGGCTGCATTATGCTTAGCTAAAGACCTGGAAGACCTGAAAGAAAAGTTCGGTAACATTCTGGTTGGCTTTACTTACGACGACCAACCCGTTTACGCAAAAGATTTTAAAGCACAAGGCGCAATGGCTGCGCTCATGAAATACGCCATCATGCCCAACCTCGTGCAAACACTGGAAGGCAATCCGGCCATCGTTCACGGAGGACCTTTTGCGAACATCGCCCAAGGCACAAATACACTGATAGCCACGAAGATGGGACTTTCTCTATCTGATTATGTTGTCACAGAAGCAGGTTTTGCTTCCGAACTTGGAGCAGAAAAATTTCTGGATATCAAATGCCAGTATGGTGGTTTGTCTCCAAATGCATCTGTTGTGGTTGCCACCATCCGTGCACTGAAATACCATGGAGGCGCCAAACTGGCCAAACTCAAAGAACCGAACCCCGAAGCTGTTGCCAAAGGCCTGGAAAACCTGGAGAAACACATCGAGAATGTCAAGCACTTCAACCTGAAGCCCGTTGTCGCCATCAACAAATTTTATACGGATACCGACGAAGAAGTCGAAATCGTCAGAAAACGCTGTGAAGAACTTGGCGTACGTGTTGCCGTTTATGAAGGATGGGAAAAAGGAGGAGAAGGAGCCATTGAACTGGCCAAACTGGTACATGAAGCTGCCGAAAGTTGCACTACCTGTTTTAAGCCGCTTTACGATTTTGAATGGGATGTGGAAAAGAAACTGCACACCATCGCCACCAAATTATACGGCGCCGATCATGTGGAATACTCGGTAAAGGCGAAATCACAAATCGCACAGTTTCAAAAAATCGGGTTGGATAAGCTTCCGGTATGTGTGGCCAAAACACAGAAGTCGCTCTCCGATGACCAGTATAAACTAGGACGTCCAAAAGACTTTACCGTGAAGATTCGTGAGTTCGAGATCGCAGCCGGGGCGGGTTTCCTGATCCCCATCGCAGGAACGATCATGCGTATGCCCGGACTTCCATCGCTGCCCTCTGCCGAAAATATTGATATCGACAATGAAGGCAACATCAGCGGATTGTTCTAAAATAAAACCGGTGTGTTGTAACCTTTGTTTCCATTTTCAGTATAAATGAATACATTGTTTTATACGATAAGTATTCACAACACTAAATCTATATTAAAGTGAAAACAGAGAAAACACATTTATATCTGGTTGCACTTTCTGCGATCCTTTTGCTCATATCCATGAATGTGACAGCCAATAACCACCATGAAGAGCAGGGAAATGATTACAATAAGTTCTCATTTACCCTCAACGGTGGTGTATTTACCGGTTTTACCGATATCAAGGAAAAGCCCTTTTTTCACCATGCAGACGAACTGACTTTCGGCGGTGGTTTAAAGCTCAACTATCACATGTCGCCGGTGTTTACCCTCCAGGGTAACTTTTTGTATGGCGAGCTGAAAGGTTTCGACTCTGCAGAACAACTCAACTTTGAAAACCAGTTTTTCGAGGCAACACTGCATGGCAGATTGAGCATCAATAGTTTGGTAATACCGAATAGCAGCATAAACGAAAGAATCAATTTCTATGGTTTTGCTGGTGCCGGGTTGCTGGCTTACCGATCAAGGGTATTTCCTGATGGATCCACTACGCCCATCAGATATTATGGATATAACAACAATGGTCTTGACAAGCATGATCTCAAACCTGAGCTTGTGATCCCTTTTGGTATAGGCGTAAACTTCAGACTGTCTGAAAGGGTTGATCTTGGATTTGAGACCGGCTTCAGATATACAACATCCGACCGTTTGGATGCATGGCCCGTGACTGGTAGCAGAAAGGACATGTACAATTATACCAGCGTTGGTTTTACATTCCGCCTGGGAAGAGTTGCCCAATCCATGGATTGGGCCCCTGTCAGACAGGTAATGTATCCCGGTGATGTGAGACGGGTCAACAGGCTTGCCGACGATGTGAACAATCTCCGCCAGGGATTGGACGCACAAAAAGACAAACATGAAAGTGATATGGAGAGTGTTCGTTTTACTTTTTCTGACCAGGCCAGCAAGCAGGAAGATCTTGACAAACGAACATCAGATCTTGAAGATGCCGTTACAGACCTGGAAAGGCGGTTTCATGAAATCATTGTTTACCTGGAAGATGACAAGCCGGAGACTTTTTATTCGGTTCAGGTGATGGCCCTCAGGAAGGAAGCCACCATTGCCGAAGCACAAAAGTTCCTGGGTACTACCCATCCTCTTCAGCAGTTTTATATTGATGGATGGTTTAAATACCTTTCCGGCAATTTTGACAACCTGGAAGATGCCCTTCTTCACATGCAACGGCTTTGGGGACAAGGCATCAGGGATGCATTTGTTGTGATATACCAAGATGGCAATATCCGCCCAAGGTAAGCTTTTTCCGGAATACTACCATCCAAAACAACGTGAATAATAAACACCCTGCCGCAGCCAAAAGGTTGCGGCAGTTTTTTTAATGCACATCCAAACCATGGCGCATATATATCAGATGCTCCATGGTTTTCAGAATTTCTTCCATGTATTCATTTACGGCTTTCACACCACCAGGTAAGGTATAAACAAGGCTTTCGCCAATCAGTCCGGCAACACCGCGGCTTAGCAAGGCATTGGGTTTTTCCGCTCCGTATTTCATCCTTATCATCTCCATAATGCCAGGAATTTCCTTGTCGAGCATTGGCTTTATGGTTTCTACGGTTATATCGCGGGGACCAATACCGGTACCTCCCGTGGTTATGATCACATCCGCATCATCATAGATTGATTTTTCAATCAAAACGCTTAGGCTGGATGCGTCATCCGGGATGATGCTATGCTTGATATCAATATTTCTTGGTTTCGGATCAAAGTGGCCGTTGAGTTTGTGAATGATCGCCGGCCCGCTGCGATCCTGGTAAATACCTTTGCTCGCCCTGTCGCTCAGTGTTACAACATGAATCCGCAAGATTCGGGGTTTATATTGCAGCACATCACCGGCTTTCACTGATCCTTGCCTGATTACACGGGCAAATATGCCTTCTTTTGGCATGACACAATTGCCCACTTCACGAAAGATGGCGCATTGTGAACCATGGCAGGCTTTGCCAATCTGTGTAACCTCAAGCTCCACATTCTCACCGGAGAAACGGTCAAGCGGAGAGGTCTTCACAAGCTCAATACCCTCTGTGGTCAGATTTTCGGCAAATTCACCAAAAGCAATCGGCCGCCCTGCCTCCCGGGAAAAGCGATCAACGCTTTCTTTGCCAAGCATACTGACCTGACGGTGCCAGGGCCCGGCGTGAGCGTCATCCATCACGCCAAGGTGATTCAGGGTGATCTCATCAACAGGGTGCTTTACCGTACCCTTTTCTTTGCTGATGTTAACAGATAATATCTTCAGTTCCATGGGATTTTGTTTCACAGTTAAATCTATACTTATTGCTTTTGCTTGTCAATCAGGCGGATATCACCAATGAGCATATTCTTATCCACCGCTTTGCACATATCATAAATGGTCAGCAAGGCAACACTCACCGCAGAGAGTGCTTCCATTTCGATTCCTGTCTGGCCGATACATTTTACCACGGCCGTAACCAGCACTCCCTGCCTCTCACCATCCTCAATCAGTTCCGTATTTACCGAGGCTTTTGTGATTTGCAAAGGATGACACAAAGGGATGAGGTCCGAAGTACGTTTTGCAGCCTGAATCCCGGCTATTTCAGCCACCGTCAGCACGTCACCTTTTTTGATCTGATTGTCTCTGATCAGCTGAATAGTGCCGGCCTCCAGGTATATCATCCCCCTTGCCGAAGCCATGCGCTGCTGTAAGGGTTTATGCCCCACATCAACCATCCTGGCTTTCCCGCTTTCATCAATGTGAGAAAATTTCTTCATATATGTTTATTTGGTATAACGGTCTGTTGTTGGATGTATAAATGTCAAAAGGTCAAACAGTCGAAAGGTCTCATTAAAAATTGGAAATATTCATATAAAACCGCATTTTTATCATGGACAGGTCAAGCCCTGTCCCTACTTACTTTCTACTGCTTACTCCTTACTTTCTCTCCTTCTATCCACCAATATTATGGAATCGATTGCCATGATTGACCGTGCCTTTTTCGGGCTTGGCACCAAGTGCCCGTTCCATGGCCTCCTGTATGCCAAGTTCACGAATATCAAAAGCAATATCACTGAACAAACATGGTTTCATTTTACCATCGCTGGTGAGGCGCAAACGGTTGCAATGGCGGCAATCACCACCTGTTCCACCCTGAACCACACCGAAATTCCCTGTTTCAAGGTTCATTTGCGTAATATAACGAACCTCCAGGCCGTTTTCCCGGCAATACTCACCTACCTGAAGTGCGTCCGGCTCCAGGGAATCCTTTGCAACCACACAATTAACCTTAA
>SKTQ01000289.1 GCA_007122505.1 Bacteroidales bacterium
CCACTGGGCTGAATTAATTTGCCCTTTCAGGGCGTTCCCTGACCCGCCGCAAATCCTCCCAGCTTCCCAGCTCTCAGATCCCAGCTCTCAGATCCCAGCTCCCAGCTCCCATAATCATCTCTCCTTTGCGCTTTTTGCGTGATTTAACCTTTGCGGCCTTTGCGAGGAATAAAATGTTTCACGCAAAGCCCACAAAAAAAGAAAAACCCGCAAAGCTACTGCTTACTTACTCTGCAATTTCCCTGCAAATCTAAATATATGTTTTGTATTTGCAGGGATAATTATTTTGGTATGATAATTAGAAACCTACAAATCCGGATCAACAAACTTTTGGTGCATTTTCCGGCGGTAGCCATACTGGGTCCAAGGCAAATTAGTAAAACCACCCTGGCAACCTGCATGGGATCAGTGATTTTAATCAGATATTGGGACACCCTGTTCTTGGAAACTCATGGGAAGGGTTTGTCATTGAGCAGATCATCAGTTCCTTAAAACCTGGAATTGCAGCTTCGTTCTACCGAACCGCAGAAGGAACAGAATGCGACCTGGTTCTCTCAAGAGGCCCGGAAGTGCTTTCGTGTATTGAAATCAAGTTTTCTGATGCGCCCAAAACCACCAAGGGTTTTACCACTGCTGTTCAGGATCTGTCGTGCCGAAACAACTATATCATCATACCAAATTGTCCCGAACCCTGGCTGATCAGGGAGGATGTAACTGTTTGCGACCCTGCATGGTTTACCAGGGAGATAGCTGCGACGATTTAAGCGCATGCTGCTGCCGAAGTACAACCGGCAAACTGATTCCGTATCATTTTCATATTTCCACAATTTCCCTTTTTCACTTTTCAACACATTGTGTATCTTTATACGGAAAAAAACTGCCAACCAAACACTTCATCCGGCTATGCAAATTATCCAAAAAACCCTTTACCGATGAAAAAACAATTACTTTTCCTGCTTTCTGTTTTGTTGCTTGCCGGCTATGTTTCGGCACAATGGAGCGATGATGCCGGCACCAATCTGCAGATTACCGATATGGGTGGCGAGCAAACCATTCCGAAAATTGCTCTTGCCGGTAACGGCGATTACTTTGTGGGCTACTTTTCGGTGGTTACAGGTAACCTCTATCACGTTTACCTGCAACGCCTCAACAATGATGGATATCCTCAATGGGCCGACAACGGCATCCTCGTCAGCGACCATCCATCCATGACCTGGCTAACCGACTGGGATATGGCCGCCGATGATGACGGATATGCCATCCTCGCCTTTCAGGATATCAGAACAGGGAATAACAACGTATTTGCCTACCGGATTTCGCCTGACGGGGACTTTGTATGGGGCGAGGACGGCATCCAGCTTTCCACCGGAGACAGTTTTGATGTGGCACCTGTTGTAACGGTCACGGCAGAAGGCAATGCCGTTATCGTCTGGCAATCAGAAGGCGACATCATTATGCAGAAAATCAGTCCCGATGGCACAAAACAATGGGGCGAATGGGGTATCACTCTCAGTGGTGCCAACAATTACTCCTGGCCACAGCTCCTGCCTGTAGGTGATGATGATGTGATCATGAAGTTTTATGAAGACTCCGGACTGCCCTGGGCCCCCACCCGTCACATCCTGGCACAACGCTTTGACGGAGATGGAAGCCCGGTCTGGGATGATCCCGCAGTAGTTTACGACCTGGGACTGATGACAGCCCACACGCAGATCATCGCTTTTGAGAATGATGGTGCTGATGGTTTCTACATGGCATGGCACGAGTACAGCATGTCGGGAACGGCTGCCACTGCGCGGTTGCAGCATGTAAATGCAATCGGAGAAAGCCAGTTTGAGGCCAATGGGGTGATCCTCTCCGATGCACACCAAAACAATCAGTTCTATCCCAAAATAGCCGCCCCGGCAAATGACCCAAACATCTACGTTTTTTGGGCCGAAGTAACCGGAGATCAGAACTGGTCAGGCATAACAGGGCAAAAGGTCGCCCCGGACGGCAGTCTGCTATGGGGGCAACAGGGCAATGAATTCATACCCTTCTCATCTCAGTCACACTTGCCACAGGCAGCACTACCCCTCCACGACGATATGGTATTTGTTTACCAAGTTTCTCAAGCCGGCGGAGCATATACGGTCAAGGCATTCCGTTTGAACCAGGATGGCGATATGGTTTGGTCACCGGCAGAAGTGTATATCAGCTCCGTGGCTTCCTCAAAAACCCACATGCACGGTGCCGCCTTTGACGGTAAACAATGGACCTTTGCATGGGGAGGAAACCGAACCGGCAACCCGGAAATCTATGCCCAGAATCTGCTTACCAACGGAAGCATGGGCATTGCCGACATGGAAGAATTTACCCTTACCCTTGTCATTGAAGGGGAAGGAGCTGTTTTCGTGGATGGCAATGCATACACAGAGCCCGTGATTGTTGAAGAAGGCACCGTCCTGACCCTGCTGGCAGAGTCCCATGACAACTGGCAGTTCGACGGATGGAGCGGCGACCTGGTCTCAGACAATCCGGAGGAAACCATCTTGATGGACGGCGACAAGCAGATCACCGCTACCTTCACAGAAATACCGCCTGAAATGTTTACACTCAACCTTTTTGCCGAGCCTGAAGAAGGTGGATCGGTAAGCGGTGCAGGAGAATATGAGGCCGGTGCCGATGTGAGCATTGAAGCCATCCTCAATAGCGGCTATGTGTTTATGCACTGGCTTGATGACGATGAAGAGGTGTTCAGTGAGGCAGCAAGCACCACTTTCCAGATGCCCGCCGGAGACCTGAACCTCACGGCCATTTTCGACCTGGAAAACTTCATCATGGAGACAGATGCAGGAGAAGTGAAAATCTTCCCAAATCCGGCCGGGAACCATGCCAACATCGTTTCAGACAGCCCCATGCATCATATTCAAATTATTGATATGACAGGAAAAACACATCTTTCTGTTGATGTTTCAGAAGGGAAGAAGGCGCAGATCAATACGGGATCGCTACCCGTGGGCATGTACCTCGTACGCATTCACGCACAGCATCACACCATCACCAAAACATTGAATATTCAGCATTAAGAAGGATATGTAACAGGTTTTGGACGGATGTTATACCCTCTATCTCATAACTACACTTAAAATAATAAACGATGTATATTCCGGATTACGTAAGGAAGGACCCCTATCTGATGCCGCACGCCCAAACCATTACCGGGCGGCTGAGAAAGGCATACAACAAGGAGAAATCTCTGATTGCCGGTGCCGGCAACCTTTCATCCTTTGCCATGGGACACCATTATTTTGGCTTGCACCGCACCGCAAACCACTGGGTGATGCGCGAATGGGCCCCAAATGCCACAGAGTTGTTCCTGCTGGGGCCTTTTAACAACTGGCATCCGGATGGGGCATATGCTTTCACTGCCATCGGGGATGGCAACTGGGAAATTATGCTTCCGCTGGAAATCCTGAAGCACAATGACTTGTACAAGTTGCACATGCGATGGAACGGAGGCTCCGGCGACCGGATTCCGGCATGGGCCAATCGGGTGGTTCAGGACCCGCACACGCTGGTTTTCAGTGCCCAGGTTTGGGATCCGCCGCAGCCATACGTTTGGAAACACAATGTACCGGATGAAGCTCCTGAAACCCCAATGGTTTATGAAGCCCATGCCGGGATGGCAACAGAGGAATACAGGGTGGGAACCTGGGAGGAGTTTCGCCTGCACGTTCTTCCGCGCATACACCGGGCTGGCTATAACACGATCCAACTGATGGCGGTTCAGGAACACCCGTTTTACGGATCATTCGGTTACCATGTAAGTAACTATTTTGCCCCCTCCAGTCGCTTTGGGACCCCCGAAGAGCTGAAGGCACTCATCGACGATGCCCACGGTTTGGGGATTCGCGTGATCATGGATATTGTGCATTCTCACGCCGTGAAGAATGAAGTGGAAGGGATCAGCCGCTATGATGGCACCTATTACCAGTTTTTTCATGACGGCCCCCGTGGCGAACACCCGGCATGGGACAGCCGTTGTTTCGACTATGGAAAAGACCGCGTGCTGCACTTCCTCCTGTCCAACTGCAGATACTGGCTGGAAGAATTCCGCTTCGACGGCTTCCGCTTCGACGGCGTCACCAGCATGATTTACTTAGACCACGGACTGGGCTCCGACTTCATGTCCTACGATCAGTATTTCAACCTGAACCAGGATGAAGATGCCATCGTGTACCTTTTCCTCGCCAACAAGCTCATCCATGAATACAATCCGGCTGCTGTTACCGTTGCCGAAGAAATGAGCGGCATGCCGGGACTGGCGGCATCTGAAGCGCTGGGCGGCATCGGATTCGATTACCGGCTGGCCATGGGCGTCCCGGACTACTGGATCAAAACCATCAAAGAAAAGAAAGTGGACTTCTGGCACGTGGGCGACATCTTTTACAATCTGAAAGGAAAACGCCCTGAAGAAAGGACCATACATTATGCAGAGTCACACGACCAGGCGCTGGTAGGCGACAAAAGCATCATTTTCTGGCTGATGGACAAGGAAATGTATGTAAACATGCACAAAGACAGGCCCAACCTGGTGGTGGAAAACGGCATGGCACTCCATAAAATGATCCGGTTGATTACACTGGCAACCGCAGGCAACGGTTATCTTAACTTCATGGGCAATGAATTCGGGCACCCCGAATGGATCGACTTCCCCAACGCCCACAACAACTGGTCGTACCACTACGCACGACGCCAATGGAGCCTGATGGACAATCCCGAACTGCGCTTCCATTATCTGGCCGCATTCGACAGGGAAATGGTACGGATATTTATTGAAAACCTGCTTCTTAATCAAGCAGACATACCGCTTTACAAAGAACATATTTCCGATCAGGTGCTGGTTTTCGGCCGGGGTAGTTTCATCTTTGCCTTTAACTTCAGCCCGTTCCGCTCTTACACCGACTTTCCCGTGATCGTGCCGGCAGGCCGCTACCGGATGATCCTAAACACCGACAATACAGCTTTCGGCGGACATGGCAGAGTGGACGAGAGCGTTGAATATCAAACGGCGGGTGACACCGATGCACTTCAAGGCGAGATGAAGGTTTACATCCCCGCTCTTACCGGTTTTGTTATGGTGAGAGAATAGGGAAAAGAGATCCACTTCACCGGTCATTGACCGTAAAAAAAGCAGGGTTGTCCCGCAATCCGGAATAACCCTGCTTTACTCCTGACTTCCGGATAAAAATTTTGTCCAATTTGTAACTTGCTGATATAAAAGTATATATAGCTTTTTTTGGTTGTAAATAGGTGTCCCATCAAAAATCACAGTAACTCCTGAGTGAAAAC
>SKTQ01000188.1 GCA_007122505.1 Bacteroidales bacterium
ACTCGCACGGCTTCTTCCGGGGCGCCGTCGGCATCGGCGTGGTGGGCCAGGGCGACAGCCCGCGGCCCGGCTACGGTCCCGGTCTCACGCTGCTGATGACCTCGCACGACGGGAAGATCGCACCCGTCCAGGCGGCCGGCGCGAACCTCGCCGAGATGTTCGACCTGCGAGCGTGAGCAGCGACCTCCCGACCCAGGCGAGCGGTGCCGAGCCAGGCATGCCGCGCGTCGCCGCCGCGGACGCCGAGTCGTTCGCGTTGGCGTGCTTCGAGGCGCTCGGTGTCGAGGCCGACGCCGCCGCCGTCTGCGCCGACGCGCTGATGCAGTCCGAGCTCCGCTACCACCCCGGGCAGGGCCAGGGTCTCAAGCGCCTGCTCGGGTACGAGCAGCGCATCGGGCGCGGGCACATCGACGTGCGCGCCCGGTTCGAGGTGCTCAAGGAGAGCCCGGCGCTGGCGCTCGTCGACGCGCACAACGGCCTCGGCTCCGTGATCGGCCGCCGGGCCATGGAGCTGGCCTGCGACAAGGCCGCCGTGTGCGGCGTCGGCGTGGTCGTGGTGCGCGGGAGCACGCACTACGGCTCGTCGTCGGTCCACGCCCGCGCCGCGTTGGGGCGCGGCTACGTCGGCGTCGCCTTCACGAACGCGGGACCGGAGATGGCACCGTGGGGTGGCCGGACGCCCGTCGTCGGCACCAACCCGTGGGGGATCGCTGCCCCGACCGGCGGCGATTTCCCCGTGGTGCTCGACATCGCGCTCACGACGGCCGGCAAGGGGATGATGCGCTTCCTTGCCGAGCGCGGGCAGCCGATGCCGCGCGACTGGGCGCTCACGCCCGAGGGCGAGGAGACCGACGACCCCACCGCCGCGATGGCGGGCGCGCTGCTCGGGATCGGGCAGTACAAGGGGGTCGGGCTGTCGTTCTTCACCGACGTGCTGACCGGCGTCATCTCTGGCGGCGGGTTCGGTCTGACGCCCTACAGCGACCCCGCCAGGCTCGACGTCGCCCACACGTTCATCGCCTTCGACGTCGGCTGGTTCATGGAGCCCGAGGCGTTCTACGCGCGCATGCAGGCCTTCATCGCCGAGGTCAAGGCGAGCGAGCTGCGGCCGGGATTCCACGAGGTGTTGGTTCCCGGGGAGCTGGAGCACCGGCGTGAGCAGCAGAAGCTCGCGTCGGGCGTCCCCTTCCCACGGGCCGATCTCGATGCGCTGATCGCGCTCGGTGAGCGGCTCGGCGTCGACACGAGCGCGTTGAGGGCCGCGGGCGCCGTCGGGGGGATGTGACGTCGTCCGGGCGTCGGCGGCCTACAGGGTCGGGCCGTCTGCCAGGCGCAGCGCCGCATGCAGGAGCGCCTGCGCGCCCGCGGCGCAGTGACGTGGGTCGGTGTCCTCGTCGGGCGTGTGGCTCAGGCCGCCCTTGCTCGGGACGAACAGCATGCCGACGGGCAGTCGGCGCGCCAGCACCTTGGCGTCGTGCCCGGCCCACGAGGGCATCGTCCGCTCGGGGAGGCCCGCGGTGACCAGGGCGTCCTGGGTGGCGCGGAGGACCGCCGGGTGCATCGGTACGGCCGGGGCGTGGTGCCAGGGGTCGATGGTCGCGCTCAGGCCGTTCCTTCGTGCGGCCGTCGTGACCAGCGCATCGACCTCGTCGCGCAGTGTCGCGAGGCGGCCCTCGTCGGGTGAGCGCAGCTCGACGCGCAGCCGCGTGCGTCCGGGGATCACGTTCGTCGCCCCCGGCGAGACCTCGAACACCCCGACCGTCGCGACGGCGCGCTCGCCGCTGGCGTTGGCGAGGTCGCGGACGGCGAGGGCGAGCTCGGCCGCGCCCCAGAGGGCGTCGCGCCTGAGGGCCATCGGGGTGGTGCCGGCGTGGTTGGCCTGGCCGTGGAACGTGACCGTCGTCCGTGAGATGCCGACGATGGCCTCCACGGCGGCCGCGCTCGCGCCTGCCTCGTCGAGCACCGGGCCCTGCTCGACGTGCAGTTCGAGGTACGCGGCCAGCGCGGGTCGCGCGACGACCGGCAGGCCGGGTACGTCGAACGCCCGCAGGTGCGCCTCGAGGCTCCGCCCCGCCCCGTCGACGATGGACGCGTATCGTTCGGGACCGATCTCGCCCGTCCAGAGCTGGGCGGACATGACGCCGATCCCGAAGGTGTTGCCCTCCTCGTCCGCGAAGCCGAGGGCCGCCAGCCCGCGCCGCGGCCGGACGGTGTGTTCACGCAGGGTCTGCAGCACCTCGACGGCGGCTACGACGCCGAGTGCCCCGTCGAAGCGCCCGCCGTTCGGGACGCTGTCGAGGTGCGAGCCGAGGCCGATGAGCGGCGCATCCTGGTCGCGTCCGGGGAGCACGGCGATGAGGTTGCCGATGTCGTCGCGGCCCGTCTCGAGGCCGGCCTCGCGCGCCCACGTCGCGACGAGCGCCAGCGCCTCGGCGTGTGCGCTGCCGAAGCCTGGTCGCGTCACGCCTCCGTGGTCGTCGGCGCCGATGCGCCCCAGGCGGTGCAGGCGCTCCCAGAGTCGTCCCATGTTGACCTTCACGCTCGTCCTCCAGGGGGTTACTCGACGTCGTCGGCTTCGTCGCGTCGGTTGTCGGTCTGCGCTGATCGCGCCGACCCGGCGGGCGACGCGTCATCGTACGGGCGCGACGGCGCCAGTTGTCGACTGTCGACATTATCATGTCGTCATGCGTGATACCGTTCATGCTGAAGGGATGCAGATCGCTCATGGGTGAGTCGTCAAGGACGCAGCTGTTCGGTGTCGACACCAGACCGCTCCGTCAGCAGATCGCCGACGCGCTCCAGCGTGCCATCATCGAGGGTGAGCTCAAGCCGGGCGATGCGCTGATCGAGACCGACATCGCCACGCGGCTCGGCGTCAGCCGAGCGCCGGTGCGTGAGGCCCTCCAGCTCCTGGCGACCAGCCGGCTCGTCGAAGTCTTCCCCTATAAGGGCACGACCGTACGGGCGCTGACGGCCACCGATGTCGCGGAGGCACACACGATGCGACTCCTGCTCGAGGCCTACGCCATCAGGCAGCTCGCCGAGCGCCGCGGCGGTGGCGTACTGGACGCGCTCCGCGACGCCTGCCGCGAGATGGCGTCACTGGCAACGGGCAATGACGAGCGCGCGCTCCTCGACGCCGACGAGCGCTTCCACCACCTCGTGATCGAGGGGGCCGACAACGAGCTCCTCGCAAGCGTGTGGTCCAGCATCCACATGCGCGTACGCCAGATCATCGCCCTGCGGAACCGTCGAATCGTCGACCCCACTGCGATCGCCCGTAACCACGAGGAGATCGTCGCGGCCATCGCGGTCGGCGACGCCGATACCGCCGAACGGCTGCTGCGCACGCACCTGGACCGCACCACCGTGGAGGAATCGGGCAACCTCGTCGCGACGTGACCACCGATCTCGCCGTCCACGAGGTGCACGTGCGGCTGCCGGCAACCTCGGCGGCGCCCCTACGGGCCCACGTGCCCCGACACCAAGGAGACCGATGACGACACTCGCCTACACCGACCTGCAGACGGCACGCCGCTTCGTCGACGTGGTCCTCAGCCTCAGCCAGCTCGGCCTCGCCACCTACGGACGGCCGATCGTCCTCGCGAACTACACCGACGTCACGCCGACCCTGTCGAGCGCCGACGCCATCGAGGCCGCCATCGACGAGGTCGAGGACGTCGTCGCGGGGTCGGCGGACGCGCATCCCAGGCGGTACATGGCCGCGCTGGTGCGCGGCGCCCGAACCGTCCTCGCGGACCTGCGGGGCGACGACCTGAGCTACGGCGAGCTCGTGGCCGGCTGCCTCGAGATCGACCATCGCCCCGTACCTGAGAGCGAGACGCGTCGCCTGCGTCAGGAGCTGCACGAGGGTCTCGGCCTGCTCGGCTACGACGGGTCGCTGGAGCGCCAGGTCGAGGCCTGGCTCGCAGCCACCAGCGTCACCGGCGACGACGTCATCCGCTACGGTCGCTCGATCCTCGCCCGGGCGCGCGAGGCGACGGAGCGGACCGTCGTCACGCTCCCGCCGGGGGAGGGGATCGACGACTTCGGCGGCGTGCGCGACGTGCACTACAGCGGCAAGTCGCGCTACGTCGGCGACTACCGCGGCACGCTCGAGTTCAACGTCGACAAGTTCTGGCAGCGCGACCTCTTCGTCCACGTCCTGACGCACGAGGCCTACCCCGGGCACCAGACCTTCTACGCGCTGTGGGACCACCTCTACCGGCAGGGAGCGTGGCCGATGGAGGCCGCCTTCTACCAGCTCAACGGACCGACCAACGCGGTGTTCGAGGGCGGACCGGAGGCGTCGCTGCACTTCCTCGGCTGGGACGCGGCCGACACGGACGAGGCGCTGCGGCTGCGCGTCGCGCTGGCGTACATGGACCTCGGTCGCGTCGCGATGAACGACGCGTGCCTGTGGTGCAACAGCGGTGCGATGACCAAGGACGAGGCCGTCGCGCTGATGGTCGAGCACTTCGTCCTGCCGGACGACGCCGAGCGTGCGCACCGGTTCTTCACCAGCCGGCAGTCACGCGCCAACTACGCCCAGTACTACTACGGCCGCCGCATCGTCAAGCTCGCCTACGAGCGCTTCGAGCACAGCGAGACCGAGCGGCAGCGCTTCTTCGATCTCATCTACCGCACGCCCCACACCACCAGCACGTTCGTCCAGGCCGTCGCCGACGCGAGCGGCGCGCCGTTCGACCCGTTCTCGTACACGTGAGGGCGCGACGCGCCGCGATCGAGGAGGCATCCGCACCGTGAGCAGCGAACGCGACTTCGTCGGCTACGGCCGCACCCCGCCCGTCTTCGACTGGCCCGACGGCCACCGGCTGGCGATCAACCTGGTGGTGAACTACGAGGAGGGCTCCGAGTACTCCTACGCCTTCGGCGACGACCGCCAGGAGAACGTGGGCGAGTGGGGCGTGAAGCAGTTCCCGCCCGGTGTGCGCAACCTGGCGAACGAGTCGTTCTTCGAGTACGGCAGCCGCGTCGGCTTCTGGCGCCTGCTCGACCTGTTCGAGCGCCACGAGGTGGTCTCGACCTTCGGCGTGTGCGCCGTCGCGCTCGAGCGCAACCCCGCCGCGGCGCGCGCGATCGTGGAGGCCGGGCACGAGGTCAACGCCCACGGCTACCGCTGGGAGGAGCACTTCCGGATGGATCCGGACACCGAGCGGGAACGGATCCGCCTGGCGATCGAGGCGATCGAACGCCTGACCGGCGAGCGCCCCTACGGCTGGTACTGCCGCACCGCGCCGAGCGTCAACACGCGCGAGCTGCTGGTCGAGGAGGGCGGC
>SKTQ01000127.1 GCA_007122505.1 Bacteroidales bacterium
ACCATTGATTCTGAGCTATTTGGCCACGAGAAAGGTTCTTTTACCGGGGCACATGATGCACGCAAGGGGTATTTTGAAGTTGTTAACGGCGGTACCATTTTCCTTGATGAGGTGGCAGAGTTGCCGATGCTGACGCAGGTAAGGCTTTTGCGGATTCTTGAAACCGGGGAGTTTATAAAGGTGGGGTCGTCAAAGGTACTCAGGACGGATGTGCGGGTGGTGGCGGCCACCAATGTAGATTTACAGCATGCGGTTTCTGCAGGGAGGTTCAGGGAAGACCTGTATTACCGTTTAAATACCGTTCCGATCAATGTACCCCCATTGCGCGAAAGGAAAGAAGATATCATCATGCTGTTTAAAAAGTTTTCTGCTGATTTTGCAGAGAAATACCGGATGCCGCCATTGCAACTCTCCCATGATGCAGAGCATTTGCTTGTCAGACACAGGTGGCCGGGCAACGTCAGGCAGTTGAAAAACCTGGCAGAGCAAATGTCAGTCATCGAAAAAGACAGGCAGGTTACGGCGGACACCATCAGCCGTTATTTGCCTGGTGAACGCGACAATACCCTGCCTGTGCTGTTCCGGGACAGTCAGGCTTCCGGAGCCGGACTCAATGAAAGGGAGATCCTTTACAAGATTTTGTTTGACATGAAGCGTGACATCACTGACATGAAGAAGATTATTTTACAGATGCTTGACGAGGGTCAGTTGCCGGGAAGTTTCCAGGAAGAACATGCGCATCTCATTGAGAAAATCTCAAAAGACAGCAATCTGCCGCATATTTATGAGGAAAACCAGGTGAATATCAGCAGTCCGGGGCAGGACGAAAGTGTTATGGAAGGCTTTGAAGAGGCCCCTCACGAGTTTGTGGAGGAGAGTTTATCTTTGCAGGAAAAGGAAAAGGACCTCATAGAAAAGGCATTGCAGAAACACAAAGGGCGCAGAAAGAAGGCGGCAAGGGAACTGGGCATTTCCGAACGTACATTATACCGTAAAATTAAGGAATACGATATAGCATAGGCAATTTTTTATTATCTTTGCAGGCCAAAAAAACGAGGTCATGCTGATCACAAAGAAGCAGTTTACATATCTGGTAATGAGCATCCTTGCTGCAGCTGTCATGCAGTCGTGCGGGGTATATTCCTTTACGGGAGCAAGTATCCCACCGCAGGCGGAAACGATTTCTGTTGATCATTTTCCCAATGACGCACAGCTGGTGCAGCCGATTTTGAGCCAGCGTTTCACAGACGAACTGAGGAACAAATTCATGCGTCAGACCAATTTACAAATGATTGACGGTGTAGGTCATCTTCATTTTGAAGGAAGTATTGTGGGATACAGGACGGAGCCCATTGCCATCACCGGTGATGACCGTGCAGCCATGAACCGCCTGACCATCACCGTCAGGGTTTCTTTTATAAACGAATTTGATGAGTCAGCAGAATTTGTCAACCGAAACTTCTCCAGGTATTTTGATTATGACAGCAACCTGAGTTTGTCACAGGTTGAAAATGAAGCCATTGATCAGATTGTGTCAGAATTGGTGGAGGATATTTTCAACGAAGCTGTGGTTAACTGGTAGTCATTTATTACAGGGCAAATCATGTTTACAACGACTCAATCAAGGTTTTACGACATCCTTAATGGAAAGAGGGGGCTGGATCGGATCAGCGGTGCATTTCTTCGTCGCATGGTGTCGAAATATCCTTATTCTCAGCCTGTAAGGATGATGTACGCCAAGGCTCTGATGGGGGTTGACAAGGAATTGTATGAGGTTGAGGTGAACAGGGCTGCGGCCATTGCTCCTGACCGTAGAAGGTTTCGGGCATTTATTTCCGGCAAGGACTCCGGCAGCATTTCACCGGGCGGGCATATTGTTTCCTGCGTGTCTGACGGGGAGTATCTTGACCGTGATGCCGTCACCGGCGGCAAAGTGAAAAAGCTTGCCCAGCAGAAGATCATCGATCGTTTTTTGGAGAAGCAACCCCGGATTGAAGGAAAAAAAGAAGGTTTGCCGGAGGGAGATATGTCACCGGAGAGCGTCGCCTATGACCCGTCGCTGGCCAGTGAAACCCTTGCTGAAGTTTTTTTGAAACAAGGGAAAACCGCACGTGCGATATCCATTTATCAAAAATTAAGTTTGATGTTTCCCAAAAAAAGCAGTTACTTTGCAAAAAAAATAGAATCCATTCAAAAAGAAAACAATTAAAACCGATTAAATAATGGGCGCATTTGTATTAATATCCGTTTTGATTTTGATTACCTGCATTTTGCTGGTTCTGATCGTCTTGGTTCAGAATGCCAAAGGTGGCGGGCTGGCTGCTAATTTTTCATCCAGCAATCAGATCATGGGTGTAAGAAAAACCACTGATTTTCTTGAGAAGGCCACATGGACGCTGGCCATTGTATTGCTGGCACTTACATTAACCTCAAATTTTGTGATTCCACGGTCACAAATGGGCGCAGTGCCTGAAAGTGAAGTGCGGGATCTTATACCTGCCTCCCAGGCCCCGCGCATGGATTTCCAAACGCCACCCGTACAGGCAATACCGGAAAGTGTTGAAGACATCCAGGATTTGGAACAAATTCCTGATATTGAGAATTAATGTATTTTCATACAAGCTGAAAAAGTGTCAGAATGGCATACCGTTCTGACACTTTTTTTTATTTGCGTGGCATAATCCTGAAAAAATGACAAGCAAAGGAGTTTCTCATCGCTTTGGCACAATATGTGAAAAGGGCGATGTTGCATCTTAGCATTGCACATTATTTACAATCGTATACATGTCTAACTTGAAAAATCAAAAAACATGACAAAAGTAAACATCAAGCCATTAGCTGATCGCGTTTTGGTGGAACCCGCTCCGGCGGAAGAAAAGACTTCGGGTGGCATTATTATCCCCGACACAGCCAAGGAAAAGCCCCAGATGGGCACCATTGTTGCCGTGGGCGATGGCACAAAAGATAACCCAATCACCGTAAAGGTAGGAGACAAGGTTCTTTACGGCAAATATGCCGGCACCGAGCTTACCTTTGAAGGCAACAACTACCTGATCATGCGCGAATCGGATATTTACGCTGTTGTGTAAGGAAACAAACAATCATTTCATAAACAATAAAAACAGAGAATTATCATGGCAAAAGACATAACCTTCAACCTGGAAGCAAGAAATGCTTTAAAGAAAGGGGTTGACAAACTATCAGACGCCGTCAAGGTAACCCTTGGCCCCAAAGGTCGCAATGTGATCATGGATAAGAAATTCGGTGCGCCGGCCATTTCAAAGGACGGTGTAACGGTGGCAAAAGAAATTGAGTTGAAAGACCCGGTTGAAAACATGGGTGCGCAGATGGTGAAAGAGGTAGCCAGCAAAACGGCTGATGTAGCCGGTGATGGCACCACTACCGCTACTGTACTGGCACAGTCCATTATTCACAGCGGATTGAAGAACGTTGCTGCCGGTGCCAACCCAATGGACCTCAAGCGCGGTATCGACAAAGCCGTCATTAAAGTAATTGAACACCTTCGCCACCAGTCAAAAGAAGTTGGTGACAGCATTGAAAAAATCAAGCAGGTAGCCACCATTTCTGCCAACAACGATCACTCCATCGGTGCGCTGATCGCGGAGGCCATGTCGAAAGTGAAAAAAGAAGGTGTTATTACCATTGAAGAAGCGAAGGGTACCGAAACCAGCGTTCAGGTGGTGGAAGGTATGCAGTTCGACCGTGGTTATATCAGCCCTTACTTTGTGACCGACACAGAGAAAATGGAGACTGTATTTGAAGATCCTTTTATTCTGATCTATGACAAAAAGATCAGTACCATGAAGGATTTTCTGCCTGTTCTCGAGAAGGTCGTACAAACCGGCAAACCCCTGTTGATCATTGCAGAAGACGTTGACGGCGAAGCTTTGGCCACCCTGGTGGTAAACAAGTTACGCGGTTCTCTGAAGATTGCTGCGGTGAAAGCTCCCGGCTTCGGTGACCGTCGTAAAGCCATGCTGGAAGATATCGCTATCCTCACCGGAGGTACAGTGATCAGCGAAGAGCAGGGTTACAAGCTGGAAAATGCAGATTTGTCGCACCTGGGAACAGCTGAAAAAATCACTATTGACAAAGACAATACCACTATTGTGAGTGGCAAGGGTGACAAGGAAAATATCAAGGCACGCATCAACCAGATCAAAGCCCAGATGGAGAACACAACTTCCGACTATGACAAGGAGAAGCTCCAGGAGCGTTTAGCAAAACTTGCCGGAGGTGTGGCTGTTCTGTACGTTGGTGCAGCCAGCGAGGTGGAAATGAAAGAAAAGAAAGATCGTTTTGATGATGCTTTGCATGCAACCCGTGCAGCCGTAGAAGAGGGAATCGTACCCGGTGGCGGTATCGCATACATCCGCGCCCTGGAGGCCCTGGAAAACTTCACCGGAGAAAACACCGACGAAGATACCGGTGCAGCCATCGTACGGAGAGCTATGGAAGAACCGCTCCGCATGATTGTTGAAAATGCAGGTGTGGAAGGATCCATCGTAGTGCAGAAAGTAAAAGAAGGAAAGGATGATTTCGGTTTTAACGCACGCACGGAAACCTATGAAAATCTGTATGAATCAGGTGTAATTGACCCAACCAAGGTAACCCGCGTGGCACTCGAAAATGCGGCCTCTATTGCAGGTATGTTACTGACCACCGAATGTGTTTTGGCAGATATTCCTGAAGAGAAATCCGATGTCCCACCGATGAATCCCGGCATGGGCGGTATGGGTGGCATGATGTAGCAATTATTCCCTCATATATATGCACCGAGGCTGTCAGTGTTCTTAAACCGACAGCCTCGTTTTTTTTTACCAGAAGCCTAAAGCCCTTTTCTATTCTCCGTCGAGAATCTTGATTTTTTCGATTCGATCACCTTGCTTGATCTCATCTATCACTTCCAGGCCTTCCACTACTTTCCCGAAACAGGTATGCATGCCGTCGAGATGTGCGGTGCTTTCGCGCGTATGGCAAATAAAAAATTGTGATCCCCCGGTGTTGCGACCGGCGTGGGCCATTGACAAAACGCCACGGTCGTGGTACTGGTTTTCCCCATCTGTTTCACAATTAATGGTGTAACCGGGTCCTCCCATTCCTGTACCATGGGGGCAACCTCCCTGGATGACGAAATCGGGGATCACCCTGTGGAAGTTTAATCCATCATAAAAACCTTTTTTGGAAAGATCAACAAAGTTTTTTACCGTACCCGGTGCGTCTTTTTCATAAAACTCCACGAGCATCTTTCCTTTTTC
>SKTQ01000312.1 GCA_007122505.1 Bacteroidales bacterium
AAAATCATTTGCCCTTCTTCAATAACTGTTGAACAATCGGAAAAAGCGGCCAATTATGCCGGCGAAATCATTGAATTGCTGAATATGGAAGGATTGCTTGCCGTTGAGCTCTTTATTGATTCAAAAGGCGAAGTAATTGTTAACGAAATTGCCCCACGGACACACAATAGTGGACACCATAGTATTGAAAGCATTATTACCTCACAGTTTGAGCAACACCTGCGCGCAATATTAAACCTTCCCCTGGGAAGCACAAAACTTAAACTTCCCTCTGTAATGATAAATATTTTGGGAATGGAAGGCTGCGAAGGCCCCGCAGTTTATGAGGGCTTAACGGATAGCCTGGCAATAGAGGGTGTAAAGATTCATTTATACGGTAAAAAAATAACGAAGCCCTATCGCAAAATGGGGCATGTTACCGTTATGTCATCTTCACTGGAATGTGCGCTGAAAAAGGCTGAAAAAGTCAAACAATTAATAAAAGTAAAGTCATGGAAAGAACGCTGATCAGCATAGTTATGGGCTCTGATTCCGATCTGCCGTTAATGAAACAGGCGGCCGAAATACTGGATAAGTTTGGTGTCAGATATGAAATCGACATCGTTTCGGCACACAGAACGCCAGACAAATTATATGAATTTGCCACCAATGCACACAAGCGGGGAATTCTGGCAATTATTGCAGGAGCTGGGGGTGCAGCCCACTTGCCGGGAATGGTGGCTGCCATGTCGCCATTGCCCGTAATCGGGGTGCCAATAAAATCGGGCAATTCCATTGACGGATGGGATTCCGTCCTTTCCATTTTGCAGATGCCGGGCGGTGTCCCGGTAGCAACTGTAGCACTTAACGGGGCAAAAAATGCAGGCATTCTTGCAGCCCAAATTGTTTCGGCTATGGACAAAGCAATACAGGATAAAATTCTTCAATACAAACAAGAACTTAAAGAGCAGGTAGTTGCAAAATCAAAAGATTTGAAATCCTGATATGACACTCACTAAGTTTTTCCGAAACGCAACAACGGCGTTGTTTTCAATTTTTGATGAAAGCGTATCAACCAAAGGGCTGTTTTTCATCCTCCTCCCCGACACAAGTTTCAGGACAAGCCGGCCCGCCAAATGAAAGACCACTCCTGCACAGGCCACGTCATTCATTCGTTTTGGTGTTTTATGCCGGATTTTTTATTTTTACATCTTTCAAGATAACGTAAACAATAAATTCTATGGCTGTTTTGAGGTTTTTTTTAATGATGATGATGCTTTTCGCAGCTTTATGCTACCTGCATGCACAGCCGGCAATATTTAATTACCAGGCTGTTTTGCGTGATGATGCCGGAGAGGTATTGGCCTCAGAAGAGGTTACGGTGGTTGTGATCATTCGGCAAGGCAGCCCTGACGGACAGCAGGTATTTGCAGAAACCCATCACACCCAAACCAATGACTTTGGCGTGATCAATTTACAGATCGGCTCCATTGAGTCCTTAGGTGGCATTGATTGGAGTGCAGGCATTTATTTTATTGAAATCAGCGTGGATGGCATGGTCATGGGTGTGAGTCAGCTTCTGAGTGTTCCCTACGCCATACATAGCCAAACTTCGGCAGATGTCTTTGGCGGCAATTATGAAGACCTTGAAAACCTGCCCGATCTGGACAATTTTGTTGCCCTTGCCGACCCTGAATACGGAGATATGATTGTGTATTCGGAAGACAGCTGGCAACGCATCCCTCCCGGATCGGAAGGACAGGTGCTGACTGTGAAAAACGGGATCCCGCAATGGCCGGATGTTCCGGAAAGTGACCCCGGCGACGAGCATGGAACAGTTACCGATATTGATGGAAACACATATCCAACCATCATTTTGAACGGTCGTGAGTGGATGGCAGAAAACCTGAGAACAACCAGGTATGCTGATGGTACGGTTATCCCTTCCGGACTTACTGACGGACAGTGGGGTAATACCGGCACCGGGGCTTTTGCAATTTACCCGCATGCATTGATTGATGGACTCCACTCACCTGATGAAGTAGTTGAAGCCTACGGACATCTATACAACTGGTATGCGGTGGATGATGCCAGGGGCCTTTGCCCGGCTGGCTGGTATGTGCCCAGCCATAATGAATGGACAGAATTGGAAGACTACCTGATCACAACCTACAACCTGGTTAACGAGCCTAACGTAGTTGACGGGCTTGGCAGCGCCCTTAAATCCTGCCGGCAAGTGAACTCACCCATCGGTGGTGAATGTGTTACCGACCAGCATCCGCGATGGAATGCCCACAGCATCCATCATGGACACGACCTGGTAGAATTTGCTACTTTGCCGGCAGGCAGACGCCGGCTGAACGGTGTCTTCTTCGATGTGGGACACATGGGCTTTTTCTGGACATCCACATCACACACCACGACACATGCCATTAACCGCACATTGTTTTCCGATGCAGGACACATCGCCGGTTTCTTCTCCATGAATTACAGAAAAACTGTCGGCTATTCTGTAAGATGCATACGCGAAACAGACTAAGTGCATCCAAACATACGCTCCAACCCAAAGGCCCAAATGAATGTGCAAAAAAATGATCTCACCTTGCCAGCAAAAAACAAGGCATGATTATTGGTTATATTTTATTTCTTTGGATGTGAATAGTCACTAATCAAAAAGGAGGCAAAGATTATGGAACGATTCATCAAATATTTCATCTTTTCGGGCTTTTTCCTGTTATCCGGCAGCCTTTTATTGTCCGCTGTGGAACGGGAAGTAAAATCTGACACCCTGAACCTGAAAGAAGCGGTTGTAGAAGAAAACGACACCACTGAGTATGAGCTGATTATTTTTGACCCCCGCTTCAGTCACTGGTATATGCGTGAGAGCCGGCCAATGGGCCATTATGACCAGTCGTACCTGGAAAGATGGAACAAAATCCTTACAGACCAGTGGAACCAACTCTACCACACATCCCGCCGTCGTGATTGTGCACCGGAAGTATATCTTCAATACAGTCTTGACATTGACTACGGAATGAAGTTCAACCACAAACTTTTCTATTATTTCAAGTACATGCATGAACAATGCAGGTTGTTCAGAAGCACGCCGGGGGGATGGTAACCCGAGTAAACAAGCTCCCTAAAAAGGATCAGTCTTATTAGAAAACCTTGCGGACAACCAACACCACAGCAGCGATGGCCATCAGCAATATGGTAATCCAGTGCGACCATCCGGAAATGGGAACAGCCATGGTGCCACCTGTACCGATCGTCCATAAAGGAGAATTGGTGTCAAGCTGCCACGTCAGCAGGGGGTAATCACGCGGAAGATCCGGATCTGACTGTATCGACCAATCCACATCATCAAAGGTAAAAATGCTTTGCATTTCAAGTGTGCTTCTCCCAATGGCTCCTTCATTATTGTCGCCACTACTTGTTCCGGGAATACCGTCTGTATCCACATCCCAAAAAGAATTCGCAATCAAAAGGTTATCTTCGCGAAGCTCCTCATAAAAACCCACAAAGCCATTGACCCTGGTATTTCCTGAAACAGAACCCGCGCTGTAAGAGAAAGTAATGGTTGCCGTTCCTCCGGCGCCACCGATAAAACCACCCACAACGTCATTCCCCAAAACATCTCCACGGTGATAAGAGTTATGGATTTCGGAGAAGAACACAAAGCCGGCAAAGCCGCCCGCGCCCTCTCCAGTCCCTGTCACATCTCCCGTGCTGAATGACTCTGTGATGATTGTCCCGTCTGCATCACCTATGAAACCTCCTACCCCGAAACCTCCCTGAACATCTCCCGTGCTGGAAGATCTCTCAATGAGACCGTCAATAGCTACTCCTGCAAAGCCGCCAACAAGAAACCCGTCAAATTCGAATATAGGCTCACCGGGACCATTGTCCCTGTTTTTTGCATTTGAGATAAACCGGTTGGTTTGCTCCAAACGGGGTAATATGTCCATGAATGTATTAACAGAAGCATTTAATTGCGGGAAACCTCCCTCGCCTCCATCAAAGTCAATTCTTCCAACCTCACCTGTGGCAGCGGAATTTTCAAAATTGCTATCGAAAGATAAGCCAACAATTCCGCCTAATAAGGCAAAGCCCTCAATATTAACCGAACTGGATGCATTTTTGATGTCACAACCATCAGCCAGTGCAATTAATCCACCTACAATGAAAAAACCGCTAACCTCTCCCGATGCAGACACATTGTCAATTTCGCTGTTTATGGCAAGAGCAACCAAAGATGCAGACCCTTCTCCAGCGTAGATTTCAACATCTTCAAGATGGAGGTTGCGGATCACAGCATCCAATATAAAACCAAATAGTGCGGCAGAACCCTCCGGACAAACTTCCGGTCCATCATCCGGGTCGTCAGGGCCCTCACCCAGCCTGTCTGAAAACAGGCCAATAATGGAATAATCTCCGCCATCATAAACCCCCCTGAAAGGTGCGCCGCCCGGTCCTTCACCCAACGGACACTGTTGTCCAACCGGCGTCCATCCTTTACCTCCATCCCATTCCTGTATGGAAGGGCTGGCGGTTCCAAAGTCTATGTCCGCAGTCTGAACAAAATGATCATCCCAGTAATCGGAATTCTGGCTGAGCCAGTAAAGGTTTTGCCAGGTGGCAATTTGATATGGGTTAATGTCTGTTCCGGCATCAGCTGTGCCATAGTTCACAGGCTCCTCAGCCGTTTGTGCAAAAACAAAGGAAGCGGCCGCTAACAAATAAACAGTAAGAAAAAAAGTAATACGTTGTTTCATGCTTGTAATATTTAATTATACATATCGTAAGAGCAAATATAAGTGTCTTTTTAAATGTATGCATAATTTTAACACTTTTTTTTGCGGAGTCTGCGTTTTTAAAGCATTATCCGGTTTTACTTACCCCTGTTACCAAAGCCCTCTGCCGAAAAATGTGTAATTTAGCCCTTTCGTTATTATGTGAAAAGAATCTGTTCGCATTTCTTTGCAAGATCATAAGCTTTTGCTTCCAGGAGAGAAGGTGTTATTTCCTCGCAAAAACCGCAAAGATTAAACCACGCAAAAGGCGCAAAGGAGAGAACGAAATATAAACGCCTAATAATACGACTTTGAAGACTTTAAACCTTTAAACCTTTTGACATTTCGACATTTCGACATTTCGACCTTCCCACATTTCGACCTTCAAACCAATTGATACTTTCATGAAGAAATACCTCTTACTGTTTTTCATTATTTGCTCATCTCATACTTTGTTTGCTCAGCAGGAATACCGGGAAGGTTTTCTGCCGAAACATCTTACC
>SKTQ01000124.1 GCA_007122505.1 Bacteroidales bacterium
GAAAACTTTGCAGGTAAATGATCTTATCTTCGAAATATCCAACATTTTTCAAAACGCCAGAAACTTCCTTTACCTCGGCCGTGGATACAATTTCCCGGTAGCCCTCGAAGGCGCACTTAAGCTTAAAGAAATTTCCTATATCCATGCAGAAGGCTATCCGGCAGCTGAAATGAAACATGGACCCATTGCACTGATCGACGAAGAAATGCCCGTTGTGGTGATCGCCACAAAAAAAGGAAGCTATGAAAAAGTGATCAGCAACATACAGGAAGTCAAGGCAAGAAAGGGAATTATTATCGCCATTGTTACAGAGGGGGATGATGATGTTAGAAAAATGGCCGATCATGTGATCGAAATACCTGAAACAAACGAAATATTTGTGCCGCTGGTGGCAACCATTCCGCTGCAACTACTTTCATACCATATCGCCGTGTTGAGGGGTTGCAACGTAGATCAACCCAGAAACCTGGCTAAATCTGTTACAGTGGAATAAACAATATAAACTGTAGTACAGCGAAAACCGCTAATTTTTATGAAAATGCGCTGACTGTAAACCCATATTTTCTCCCTTGCATGTTAGCATGCAGGGGTTTTTAAATGATAGCCATGAAAAAAATTACCTTGTACTTTTTCCTGATCTTCTGTGTTCAGGTATTGTATGCAGAAGAACCCCTTATCCTGATTTGCTACCATAGTGAAACCGGCAACACCAAAACAATGGCAGAAGCCGTTTTTGAAGGAGCCTCGCGGGTGGAAGGGGTAAGGGTATGGTTAAAAGCCATAGACGAAACCAGCACAGATGACCTGATCCTGGCAAATGCAATCATCCTCGGAAGCCCGGTATATAATGCAAATGTTACACCACAGGTTTCAGCATTCATCGCATCATGGCCATTTGAAGAACAGCAGCTTAAAGGGAAGCTTGGAGCCGCATTCGTAACGGCAGGGGGTGTGTCGGCAGGAGAGGAAATCACACAAATGAATATCCTTCAGTCCATGCTGATTTTTGGGATGATTGTTATGGGTGGCCCTGACTGGTCATCTCCATTCGGTGCTTCAGCCATCAGAGGCGAAAACTTCTTTCCCCCTGGTGAACCCATTCATCCGGATTTCCTGAAAAAAGGATATAACCTTGGAAAACGTGTTGCAGAAACAACAAGAGATCTGTTTTAAATGCATTTGTGCAACCATCAGCCAGAGATAAAATGTATAGAGGTTTAAAAAAAATAAGATCAGTTTCTACGTGCTGCTGATCAACCATTAATGCAGAGTGACAGATAAATGGCTTTTTCACTCATGAAAAATAAATTGGGATGAGTTTACTGGTAGTGGGCACAGTAGCCTTCGATGAAATTGAAACACCACTGGGGAAAACAGGAAAAATTCTGGGCGGTGCCGCCACATATGTTGGTCTGGCAGCCAGCCTGCTGATCGATGATATTCGCATGTCGGCAGTGGTGGGTGATGACTTTCCGCAGCAATACCTGGATTTATTTACTGAAAGAAATATTAACATTCAGGGAATCAAAATTGTTCCGGGTCAAAAATCTTTTTTCTGGTCAGGAAAATACCACGCGAACATGAACCAACGCGACACCATAACTACAGACCTCAATGTGCTGGCTGACTTTAATCCGGTGTTGCCCGAATTATACCGGAAAAGTAAATATCTGATGCTGGGTAACCTGACACCATCCATCCAAAAAAGCGTCATCAACCAGATGCAGGAACGACCCAATCTGATTTGTATGGATACGATGAATTTTTGGATGGACACTGCATGGAACGACCTTCTGGAGGTAGTGGCTATGGTAGACGTTTTGGCAGTCAATGAAGAAGAAGCCAGGCAGCTGTCAGGCCAGTACTCCCTGGTGCATGCCGCGAGAAAAATCCAGGCCATGGGGCCCGATTACGTTATCGTGAAGAGAGGAGAACACGGTGCCCTGCTTTTTTACGGTGATGAAAAATTCTATGCACCGGCAATGCCGCTCGATAATGTAATTGACCCAACCGGGGCAGGGGATTCTTTCGCCGGCGGATTCATGGGCTACCTTTCAAAAATGGATGATATCTCATTTGAAAGCATGAAAAATGCCCTGATTTATGGTGCAGCACTGGCCAGTTTCTCAGTGGAAAAATTTGGAACAGAACGTTTGCTGGAAATATCCGCCGAAGATATCTATAAACGGCTTGGTGAATTTGTGAAGCTTGTATCATTCTCTTTATAAGCAAACTTCTTTGCTTTGTGATGTTTTTTTTGATGTCGCTTCTGGCTTTTTTTGTAACTTTAGCCACTTTTTTCGGTAGTGTCCGTTTTGGTGTAATAAATCATTGACCAATCTGTATCTCACATACGTTTTCCCTGATGCAGAAAAACAGACACTATACCAGGCGAAAATATTGAAACGAATAAAAACCCGAATTATACACATTTTAAAATTTGTGATGACGCTATGAAAGTATATCAGACGAAAGAATTGAAAAACATCGCCCTGGTAGGCGGAGCAAAAGCCGGGAAAACCACCCTTGCCGAAGCTATGCTGTTCGAAGGCGGTGTAATCAAAAGACGTGGTTCCGTAGATGACAAAAACTCCGTTTCGGACTATCGCGAAATTGAACTCGAAAGACAGGCTTCAGTTTCTTCAACCCTCATGTATGCCGAATATGCCGGCCATAAAATAAATATCATCGACACTCCCGGCTTCGACGACTTTATCGGAGAGGTAATTGCCGCGTTAAAAGTTTCCGACACCGCAGTAATGGTTATTAACTCCCAAAATGGAGTAGAAGTCGGTACGGAAATTATCTGGCGCCAGATTACACGTCTCGAAAAACCAGTGATATTTTTGATGAACCAGCTGGAGCATGAAAAAGCCAATTTCGACGAAAGCATCCGGCAACTGAAAACACAATTCGGCGATAAAGCCATCGTGGCTCAATATCCCGTAAACCCCGGTCACGGATTCGACAGTGTGATCGATGTGCTGAAAATGAAGATGTACAAGTTCCCGAAAGACGGCGGCCAACCCCAAATACTCGATATCCCGGCTGAAGAAAAAGACAAGGCTGAAGAGTTTCGCAATGCAATCATCGAAGCAGCTGCCGAAAGCGAAGAAGCTCTCATGGAGGCTTTCTTTGAAAATGGAACCCTCAGCGATGAAGAACTGCAAAAGGGAATCAAACAAGGAATCGCCACCAGAACCATGTTTCCTGTAATGTGTGCATCCGCAAAAAACAACCAGGGCGTTGGCCGCTTCATGGAGTGTATCACCGAAAATCTTCCGGGGCCTCTGGACGTTACTCCGGATAAAGACACAGAAGGGAAAGAGTTTTCTATGGACCCCGATAAGGATGTTGTGGCATTTGTCTTCAAAACAGCAGTGGAACCCCATCTGGGTGAACTTTCCTTTTTCCGTGTCTATGAAGGAACCATCGCCGAATCTGCCGACCTGATCAACAGCAGCACAAGCAGCAAGGAACGACTGTCACAACTCTTCGTCGTGGCAGGTAAAAACCGCCAGAAAGTTGAAAAAGTAATGCCCGGTGATCTGGCCGCAACAATCAAGCTGAAAGATACACACACAAACAATACACTCACAGGACCCAAGAATCAGGGAATCCAGGTAAGCCCGATACAGTTCCCCGAACCAAAGCACCGCTTCGCCGTTAAAGCCAAAAACTCCGGTGACGAGGAAAAACTGGGAACAGTACTCAGAGAAATGAATAATATTGACCCAACACTGCTGTTTGAACAGTCAAAGGAACTCCGGCAAATGATCGTGTCCGGACAAGGTGAAATGCACCTCAACGTGGCAAAATGGTCTCTGGAAAATATTCACAAGGTAGAGGTAGAATTCTTCTCCCCAAAAATTCCTTATCGCGAAACCATTACCAAGTCCGCAAAAGCAACATACAGACACAAAAAACAATCAGGCGGTGCCGGTCAGTTTGGTGAAGTGTTTATGATGGTAGAACCCTACCAGGAAGGAAAACCTAATCAAACAGAATTCCCCGTTAGAAAGCAGGAAGTGCACGACATGAGCTGGGGAGGCAAGCTCGTCTTCAACAATTGTATCGTCGGTGGATCTATTGATGCACGGTTTATGCCTGCCATCCTCAAAGGTGTGATGGAAAAAATGGAAGAAGGGCCCCTTACCGGTTCTTATGCACGCGATATCATCGTGAATATCTATGATGGGAAAATGCACCCCGTTGATTCCAACGAGATTTCCTTCAAACTGGCCGGGAGAAATGCATTTAAGGATGCCTTTAAAAACGCTGGTCCCAAAATCATGGAACCCATTTATGATGTGGAAGTGATGGTACCTGAAGAAAAAATGGGCGACGTAATGACCGACCTACAGGGCCGAAGAGCCTTGATCATGGGTATGGAAAGCGAAGGCAATTACCAGAAAATTCGCGCCAAAGTACCCCTGGCCGAACTGAACAGGTATTCAACCGCCCTCAGCTCTTTAACCAGCGGACGTGCAACCTATGGTATGAAATACGCTGAATATCAGCAGGTGCCGATGGATATCCAGGATCAACTGCTGAAAGCCTATGAAGAAGAACAGAAAGAAGAAGATTAGTCAACAGCCCCGGAAACAACCGTCCTCGCCAGGAAAGGCTGTTTCAAGGACTCTCAAAGCTTTTTGCAAACACCCCAAAGCCCGCAAGCTTATCAACTTGCGGGCTTTTGCTGTTTTATAACGGGATTATCAATCATTATTCCATCCAGCAAAGCATGCTGAAATCCCACGAATGTCAAAATGAAAAAAATAAGCCGTTTATACTTTAGATTATTTTGCAGATTGACTGAAAATATTACTTTTGCTTTTTTTGAAATTATTTGACCAACAGCTATTTAGAATCTTTATAAATTGGACTGATCCATCATTCCGTCACAAACAGCAAGCTATGGACAACACGAACAAAAATCAAACGGGAAAAGAGAAAGAGAACAAAGCCGCTGCCGCTCCTTCCAATAGCAATAATCAATCAGCAGGAGCAGCATCTTCCGGAATATTAAAATGGATAGAAGATATGGGGAACAAACTACCCCATCCTTTCTGGATTTTTGTCTGGATTACTGTTTTGATTGTTTTGATGAGTGCTATTACGGCCTTTTTTGGTGTGAGTGCTATTCATCCGGATGATGGTACTCTGGTGGAAGCTGAAAACCTCATCTCCGGCGAGGGCTTGAGGCGTTTTGTTGAGGAAGCTGTAACAAACTTTGCCCATTTTGCGCCATTTGGACTGGTAC
>SKTQ01000243.1 GCA_007122505.1 Bacteroidales bacterium
GATCGGTATAAACCATCTGGTAATGACCGTTGGCCTTAACCTGTTGATCCATGGCCGAGGCTACTTCGAGCATCACATCGGCCGGTGATGTATAATCTGACTCAATGCCAAATCGCTTATGCAAACGGACGAGCTGATCAATGGACGTATGTTCGATGGCGCTATGCATAACGGGTTCGAACTGCTGTATAAATTTCTGCATATTAGTGAAGCTGCCACCTGTCTCCATGTGGAGCGAGCCGGGGAGGATCAGATCAGCCGCAGCGGCGGTTTCGGTCATGAACAGGTCCTGAACCACCATAAAGCTGACTTTATCCAGTGCTGTTTGTATATCGGTTTTATTCACCGCACAACCCAATGGGTCTTCGCCAAAAATGAAGCAATTCTTTATTGAACCCGATTTCAGCAGAGCCCATTGATCCTGGCTCACTTCTTCCGGTAACACATCCTGCTTCCATAGTGCCTTCAATGCGTCGATAACCTCGCCATCATTCAGCATAACACCTCCCGGTGCAATCGCAGCGCATGCTCCCATGTCAAACAAACCTTGTGCATTGTTCTTTTCTTTCATGGAGAATAGTCCGCTGGCGGTTTTGCCAGCCTTGCCGGAGATTAAGCAAAGGTTGCGCAATTCATGACAAGTGTTGGCCGATAGGTTTTTTTCGGAATACATGATTACCGCATGTGCTTCGTTGTTGAACTCCCGTGCAAATTTGGCAATCACCTCCGGCGTGCATCCTGATTTTTCTGCCAACGATTCAAAACTCTCCGCCAGTACCTGTTCGCGATACGACTCAAAATCATGGCAATGATCGTCGATATAGATCCGGTTTTCCATCTTGTTGGAAAGCATATAATGGATCACCGATTTCACAAAGTAATACGTCGAGTGAACCTTTGTGACAGTGTCGGCTTTGTGTGCCATTCGATTGCTGTCGTTTGTTGTGATCAGCTCTACGGGCGTCCCCTTACTGAAACGGTTGTTAACCATGTAATAACCAGGTACGGCATTCTCAAAGTTTACTTCGCTGTCCAAGATATACACCTTGTTGGCCAGATTTAACTGGCTAATGGGAACATGGTGCATACTATTGGCAAAGTAGCCCGATCCCCTGTCCATGTAATGAAAACTGCTTACATTGTTGGTTTTTACACCGGCCCTGGCCAGTTTCTGAATCAGGTACATCTCCTCATTGGTCAGCCTGGCACCGATATAAAAACCGTTTTCACCGGCTTCGGTATGCCTGATTTTTTCTGTGATCAAATCATAAGCCTCTTCAAAGGTGATAGGAACAAATTCGCCGTTCACCTTTTTCATGGGGGAGGTAATCCTGTTTTTGTCATTCAGATAATGGTATCCGAATTTGGCATACCTGCAAATGCTTCCATCATGGTTGATGAGGCCTTTTTTTCCGGTTACGCGGGCTGCAAATCCAGTTTTGTGATGGATGTTGATTTCGCACCCCACCGAACAATAGTTGCAAACGGTTGATACTGTTTCCATTTCAACCGGCATGGTTTTAAAAGGTACGTTTTCGGTGATGGCACCGGTAGGACAGGTATCGATACACAGGCCGCATGATTCGCAATTTGTTTCCTGCAGCGGGCCATCCATGCTTGGCGCCACATAGGTTTCAAAACCTCTGTTTACAAGTCCTAAAGCATTGGCACCGTTTACTTCTGAACAAATCCGGATGCAGCGCGAGCAAAGGATGCATTTGTTGTTGTCAATCTCTACAAACGGATGGTCAAAATTGACCTCATGCTTTTTATAATCTCCGCCAAATCGCTTTTGCTCAGCCTGGTAGTCGTTGGCATATTTTTTCAGGTCGCAGGTATATAACTCTGAACAGCCGCATTCCAGGCATCGCAGGGTTTCCTTAATGGCCGCTTCATCAGTATAGCCAAGCTCAACCTCATCAAAATTGTCCCTTTTTGCCGGGTCCAGTGTGGGCATTTCTTCGCGGATCTGATCAGCAAAATGACCGGCATAATCCTGTTTCTGCTGCTTCTCAAAATTGTCTTTTTTGCTGAGAAACTCGGTGGGAGGGGGGCTAACCTTTTCACCACGAAGCCATTTATCCGCGCTTTGGGCAGCAACCTTGCCCTGTGCAATGGCTTCTATCAGTGTGGCCGGTCCTGTTACACCGTCACCACAGGCAAACACGTTTTCTATGGATGTCTGCAAAGTGCCGGGAGCGGCATCTATGTCTCCCCAGCGGTTCAGTTTGAGGGGGCTCTCAGCATGTTCACTGATATCGTCCATGAAATTCACCACCGTTTTTTGCCCGATGGCAGCAAGGATATAATCCAGCTCAACATCAAAATCAGAACCGTCAATTTTTACCGGTCTGCGGCGACCCGATGCATCGGGTTCTCCCAGCTCCATACGAATACAGGTCAGGGACTTCAGCTTACCTTCTTCATCTTTGTTCACCCGGGCCGGGGCCGTCAAAAACATGTAATTGATCCCTTCCAGCTTCGACTCGTGAATTTCAATGGGGTTGGCAGGCATTTCCTTTTCTGTCCGGCGATAGATAACGGTCACCTCCTCTGCACCGCATCGCTTGGCCGTACGGCAGCAGTCCATGGCAGTATTTCCGCCACCGATCACCGCTACTTTCTTACCCGTGAAGTCATACTTCTGCCCCGTCATCTCCATATTTCTCAAAAAATCGATACCGCTGAATATATTCTCAGCGTCATCGTTTTCACATCCAATCCCTGTCCCTTTTTGGGAACCAATGGCCAGTATGGTGGCATCAAATCCTTCTTTCAGGTCTTTATAGCTGAGATTATCTCCCAAACGGCGATTGTAATGGATCTGAACACCCAACCCGGTAATCCCTTCTATTTCTTTTTCAATAATATCATTGGGAAGCCTGTAAGGAGGAATACCATAACGCAACATACCTCCGGCGTGCGGACTTGCTTCGAATATCTCAGCATGATGGCCTTCTTTTGCCAGGAAATAAGCGGCTGTAAGTCCACCCGGACCGGCACCGATGATGGCCACTTTCTTTCCTGTTGAAGCTTTTACCTCCGGCATAAACCGGTTTTTTGAAAACATATCTATGTCTGAAGTGTAACGCTTCAGGTAGTCAATGCCAACACCAATGTCCTCCAGCAGGTTTCTGCGGCATACCAGCTCACAGGGCCTCACGCATACGCGTCCGCAGATTGCCGGCAGCGGATTGGTTTCCTTGATCAGCTCAACCGCTTCACGGTGTTTTCCCTTGCTGATCATGGAGATGTAGCCTTGTACGTCAACCCCGGCAGGACACTCCTCGCGGCAGGGCGGCGCACAGTCTGCATAGTGATTGCTGACCAGCAACTCCAGCGAAAACCTGCGTGATTTATGCACGCGGTCGTTGTCTGTCTCAATGCGCATGCCCTCCGTGATCTTCGTTGAACAGGCAGGCTGCAAACCGCGCATGCCATCAACCTCAACCACACACAAATAACAGGACGAAAAAGGTTCCAAACGGTCGTCATTGCATAGCGTAGGGATTTCTATACCCAACCTCCGCGACATCTCCAGAATGGTTTCGCCACGAATTCCCTGTACAATTTTTCCGTTGATTATGATATTCAGTTTACTCATTTTGTTGAAATTTATGGGGAAAAGCTATATTCAGTTGATAAAGGATTTTGATCAGGAAACCCTGATGGCTTCAAATTTGCACCTGGTTAAACAAACACCGCACTGGATACACACATCCTGAAGAATGTTGTGTACCTGTTTCTTTTCTCCTTCGATGGCATCAACCGGACAACCCTTGATACAAGCCATACAGCCGGTGCATTTTTCATCGATAACGGTATAAGTCAGCAGCTTTTTGCAGCTAAGTGCCGGACATTTGTGATCCCGGATGTGGGCTTCATACTCGTCGCGGAAATACTTGATGGTGGTCAGAACAGGGTTCGGTGCTGTTTGGCCAAGGCCGCACAGTGAGCTGTCCTTAATGGTCTCAGCCAGATCTTCCAGCATTTCGATGTCTCCATCCCTGCCTTCGCCTTCTGTTATACGGGTAAGGATTTCCAGCATCCTTTTGGTGCCCAGGCGACAGAAAGTACATTTGCCGCAACTCTCTTTTTGGGTAAAATCAAGAAAGAATTTTGCAATGTCAACCACACAGGTGGTTTCATCCATCACCACCATTCCTCCCGAACCCATGATGGCGCCGGTGGCATTCACCGAGTCATAATCCACGGGGGTATGGCTGAGGTGTTCCGGGATGCACCCTCCTGAAGGCCCTCCCAATTGGACGGCTTTAAACTTTTTATTATCTGTTATGCCGCCTCCAAGCTTGTAGATCACATCTTTGATGGTGATGCCCATGGGAACTTCCACCAAACCACCGTGATTGATCTTACCTGTAAGCGCAAAAACCTTTGTGCCTTTGCTCTTTTCAGTTCCGTATTGGGCATAGGCTTGTGGCCCGTTGTGGATAATCCATGGGACATTGATGAATGTTTCCACATTGTTGATATTGGTTGGGCTTTTCCATAGACCCGACTCTGCCGGGAAGGGCGGACGCCTTCGCGGCATACCCCTCATGCCTTCAATGGACGCAATCAGGGCGGTCTCTTCGCCGCAAACAAAAGCTCCGGCTCCCTCTTTGATGATGATGTCAAAATCAAAACCATTGATGCCAAAAATGTTCTTTCCTAAGTACCCTCTGTCCCTGGCTTGTGAAATGGCTATGTTGAGCCGTTTGATGGCCAGCGGATATTCTGCACGGCAGTAGATGTAGCCTTCTGAGGCCCCAATGGCATATCCGCAAATGATCATTCCTTCCAGTACACCATGGGGATCACCTTCCAGGATCGATCTGTCCATGAATGCACCGGGGTCCCCCTCATCGGCATTGCAAATCACGTATTTCTGTTCCGATTGGTTATTCCTGGCAAACTTCCACTTCATTCCCGTTGGAAACCCACCGCCTCCGCGGCCGCGAAGACCAGAGTCCAGCATATCCTGAATTACCCGGTCGGGGCTCATGTTCCCGTTGGCAATCTTGCGGATTGCCCGGTAACCGTCACGGGCCTCATATTCGTCGATAGACTCGGGATCGATGTGCCCGCAATTCCGCAGACTAATCTTTACCTGCCTGTCAAAAAACTCCTGATCCTTCGACGGGAATTTGTCCGACTGTACAATGTATTCCGGTATGGGTGTAAATTTTTTGATATGCTTGTCGATGATCTCATCAACGCGCGGAAGGTCCACTTCTCCATACAGGTAGGTGC